>CAZFBU010000004.1:15414-23499 GCA_964517175.1 uncultured Saprospiraceae bacterium | reverse complement strand
TTAAACTTCTCGAGTTCTTCCTTGATTTTATCGGCTGCTGCGGAGGAATCCACCGCTGTGCCGATCTTGTCTTTCAGAGCTTCTTTGGCCTTGTCGGTCAGCGTGTCCTTCACTGCTTCGGCTTTTTGGCCCAGCACGATTTTCGCGGAATCCACCGCCTGCTGTGCCGTTTCCCGCACCTGCTCTTTGCCTTCAGCAATTTGCTCCTCCACTTCCTCTTTCACCGCTTCTTTGGCGGCATCGGCGGGTGATTCGGCTACGGATTCGCCATCGGCGCCGAGGAGTTTCAGGTCCACTTTCGGGTCTTTGATGCTGCCCGTCAGATTGAATTGCACGTTGACAAATTCGCTCTGTTTGATATTCAAACCAAAGCGGGAAGCCTCTTTGCTGATCTGGTCGAAACCGGCGCTGGCCGCCGCACCGATGTTGGATTTTTCCAGGAGTTCGCGGGGTATCTTCGCCTTGATATTGTAGTCGATCTCCTGCGTCAGGCTGTGCGAACCGCCGATGTTCATGGCAATATCGCGGAGCTGATAATCAAAGGGTTCTACCAGTACTTTGCCGTCCCGCAGTTCAAACCAGTTTCGGGTGTTTTGAATGGTAATGGGCGATTTCAGATAATCGATATTGAGCTTATTGCCAACCGCCTGGAGCGGCTTGAAATTCTGCACCACGGCGTTGATGGTTTCCAGGAAGCCCTGCGCGCTCAGGGAGCTGAGCTCGGGCATCATGTCGTCGCCCAGTTTGCCTTCCATGATGAGGCTGGTATTGAATGTGCCATTCAAAAACGCCCCGATGGGCGCCAGCGTCTGGAAGGTGTTAAAGGTATTAAACGATTTCTGAAAGTCCATTCGCTGCAGATCGTATTTGAAGGCAAATGCCGGGTTTTCGGGGTCTTTGGTATCATAGCCGCCACTCAGCGCCACGTCGCCGCCGAGGGTTTTGGCGGTGGCATCTTCGATCAGGACGGATTCGTCCTCTATGACCATTTTGCCGCGCAAGTCATTCATTACCAGGTTGGTGTAAATCAATTTGCCCACATTTGCCGTAATATCCATATCGATATTTTTCGGAATCAGAATTGGTTCGAGGGCTTCGGTGGCGGTGGTCGTCGTGCCTTCCACGGTGGCTGTTGCCGGCTGGGCGGAAGCATCGTCGGTCACCATAAACTGGTTAAGATCGAGCAAGTTGGATTGAACGGCAATGTCGCCGGTCAGGGTTTGATTGTCAAATAGATAATCGAACATATTGTTGATCACGCCGGAAGCGCTGATGTCGCTGTTGCCGATTTTGGTGCTCAGTTGACTGGCAACCAGTTTGTTCGGCTTCATATTGCCGCGGACGACTGTGTTTTCTAGTTTATAAGTATCATAAACGATCTCTTTCATCTCCGCATCCAGCGAAAAGTCGAAGCGGTCGAATATTTCCACGGGGGCGTCGGTTGTCTCTTCGGTGCCGGGTAGCGTGGGCTGCGTATTGGCGGTTGTTTCGGCGGGCATCCATTCATTGGCATCGAAATAATTGGAACGCACGGTCATTTGTCCGCGCATGGTTTTTTTCGGTGAAAAATAGGCGAGGATGTTGTCCACTCGTCCGTTGGCTTTCAGGTCACTCTTTCCCAGCTTCGCGTCGAAATTATCAATCCGCACGTTTTGCGGCGTAAATGCAGCCTTCGCTTCGTTAATCCTGATCGCCGGATAACCGTCGCCTTTGTAGTTCATATTGGTCACTGCCATAGTGCCGTCCATGTTGACGCGCTCGTATTGCTGGTTTTCGATGTAGGAAAGCCGGGTTTTCGCCCTTATATCGGCTGCGATGATGCCGTTGAGTTCCTGAATGCCTTCCATCGGGAAAGCTTGCGCCAATTCCTGCAGATTGATCACGCCGTCGATTTCGGTATCGATATCCGGATCGGAAATGGGCGTTTTCAGGTTAAAAATTGCCCGGAAGGGGTTGTTGCCCAGTTTCATTGCAAAATTGGGCACATCAATGACCATATCGTCAAAATTGCTGGATGGGCTGTTGAGGTTAAGGTTGCCGTTGATATTGGTGATGCCCAGCGGAAGGTCGGGATACTGTACGTTGGCATTGGCGACGCCCATGTTGATCCGAAACGCGGGGTACTGTTCCAGTTCGCCATTATAAATACCTTTGACGAAGCCGCCGAGGTCGAACTGCCCGTCAGCCCGCACATTTTCGTAGCCGGCGATGTAGGCATTCGGAATCATGGACAGCAGGCTTCGGAATTCGTTTTGCGGTGTCGTGAACGTCAGATCCATATCGATGTTATCTGCGTCGAGCAATTGGACAAACCCATCGGCATTCAGTTCCAGTTCGTTGATTTTAAGGGCATTGTCTTTCAGGGTGTATTTGCTGTTCGTCTGGTCGATGTTGAAAATAGCGCTCAGTGTTGTGTGGGCGCGCTTGAGATAAGGAATGCCGCCGTAGGCAACCGTTAGCGAGTCGATTTCGGTTTGGGTATCGAGGTCATACACGTCGATGGTAAAATCGCCGGAACCACTGTGGTTCAACCCTTTAGCGAGGGCATACACGCCCAGGCTTTCGTCATCGTACAGAATATCGGCATCGGCAATGCGGTAGTAATCGAGGCTTGCCCGGAAAGCGCTGTAATCAGCCGATTCGGCGGCAGCTACCGTATCAGGGCTGAGTTTGGCAATGTCGTAATTGGTGCGGCCATCGGCGAGTACATATACATTCACCTTCGGTGATTCTACGTTGATGCCTTTGATGCGCAGCGGATTTTCATTGCGAATGACCGACATAATGTCCAGCGTAATATCTGTCGCTTTGACGTCGGCAAGTTTTATACCGGCGAATGGTTCGATGTTTTCAATTGTCAGGTCAGACAGGCGCACCGTCAGGTTCGGAAACTGGCGAAAAAGCGACAGGCTGGCGTCGCTGAAGTCCACCTTTGCATTCAGGTTATTATTCGTTTCTTCTTTGATGACTTCCAGTAGCCGATCTTTAAACAAGAAAGGAATGGCTATTGCTGTGCCGACAAGCAGCACGAGAATGGATGCCAGTATGATGAGGGTTATTTTTACCGCGCGTTTCATGGTATTGAAATTTATAAATTGATACGTTTTTTGTTTTAACAACTATTTTGTCTAAGCGTTCAATGGTTTGATAGTTCGATGGTTCAATTAGTTTTGACGAAGTATCCATGAATAGTAACGTTCTTCTGGTTCGGAAATTTGATAATTGGGAAAGCTTTAGGAAATTATTAAAACTTTAGTATTTTTCCGTTCGTTCATTCATTGAGCGCTCCGATAAGGTGTAAATTTGATAGAAATTCCGGAACATGTCCACAAAACAGCAAGATTATATTTTAATCGACAATCAAAATAAACTTCAGTCATTTCGGCAGGAAAACCAGGACATTACCTGGCTTTGCTTCGATACGGAGTTCATTGGCGAAAAGCGCTACCACACGAGTTTGTGTCTGATTCAGGTGATGACAGAGCGCGGTCTGTACCTGATAGACCCGCTTGAGGTGCGCGATCTGAAGCCCTTTTTGCGCTTTCTGGAAGATGAATCGGTGGTGACGATCACGCACGCCGGCGAAAACGACTACCGGCTTTTGCATACGCATTATGACAGCACCCCCAAGAATATCTTCGATACGCAGATTGCTGCCGGCTTCATTGGGCACAAGTACCCCGTTTCTTTTCAGAAACTGGTAGAATCGGAACTGAATATCGAATTGAATAAAAGCCATGCCGTTACCGATTGGGAACTGCGACCTTTGTCGGGTAAACAAATTCAATATGCACTGGACGATGTGCTGCCGCTGTACGATTTGTGGCAACACTTGCAGCGACAACTGGAGGCGCGAAAGCGGCTGCACTGGGCACACGAAGAGTTTGCCGTGCTGGAATCGACCGGTTTTTACTTTCGCGACCCCAACCACGAAGTGCTGAAAAGTGAGCTGATGAAGTCGCTCAACAAACGCGAGAAAATATTTTTAATGCGCGTGCTCAACTGGCGGGAAGAAACCGCCGAGCGGCACAATCATTCCCGCGAGATGGTATTGCCCAATCGCCTGCTCAGCCACCTGGTACGGGGTATTGCTTCCGGGAAAGACGCCTTATTTCGCAATCGCCGCATCCCTGACAAGATCGTGGCGAAGCACGGCGCGATGTTCGAGCAGCTATTTCACGAGCCGCCCAATGAAGCGGAACGAGATCTGCTGAAACAGATCAAAAAACCGAAAGATGACGATCCGCGGGAGGAAATGCTTCAGGAATTGCTCTACCTGCTGGTGAAATACAAGTGCATGGAATCAGACATCACCCCCCTGATGGTGATGCCGAAAAATGCCATTAAAAAATTGAAAGAAGGGGATGAAGAACTCGATCGCAGCCTGGATGCCGGCTGGCGGCGCGAACTGCTCGGCGATGCGCTGGTGGATTGGCTGCGCCACTTCGATCAACTGGATTTGCAGGTGATCGACAATCGCATCGAACTCCTGCTGAAAGACCTGCATGGCAATGAGAAACGTTAAACTGCTCGAAGTCAGGAATTTAAAAACAGTCTTTCGTACCGACGAAGGCGTCACCGTTGCAGTGGATGACGTCAGCTTTGATGTGCATCGGGGCGAAACGGTGGGCATTGTCGGTGAATCCGGCTCGGGCAAATCGGTCACGGCACTCACGATCATGCGCTTGTTGGCCGTGCCGCCTGCCGCCATTGAGCAAGGTGAAATCATTTATTATCCTGAAAACGGCGACCCGGTCCATCTGCTGACCTTGCCGGAACAAAAACTGCGCCAACTTCGCGGCAATGCCCTGAGCATGATTTTTCAGGAACCGATGACGTCGCTCAACCCCGTTCTGACCTGCGGCGAACAAGTGGCAGAAACTTTGCGTTTGCATCGAAAAACGAATGACGCCTCCACTCGTACAGCGGTATTGGAGCTATTCGCCAAAGTGCGCCTGCCCGAGCCGGAGCGCATTTTTGCCGCTTATCCACACCAAATTTCCGGCGGACAAAAGCAGCGCGTAATGATTGCCATCGCAATGGCCTGCAATCCCGATCTGCTGATTGCCGACGAACCGACAACCGCCCTTGATGTCTCGGTGCAAAAAGCAATCCTGGAATTGATGGCTGACCTGAAGCGGGACTTCGGAACTTCCATTTTGTTCATTACACACGATTTGGGCGTCGTTGCCGAAATTGCGGATCGCGTGCTGGTGATGAACGGAGGGAAAATTGTGGAGCAAGGCCCGGTACTTGATATTTTCCGGAATCCGCAACACCCCTACACCCAGGGGTTGCTCGCCTGCCGCCCGCCGCTCGACTTTCGGGTGCGGCGTCTGCCGATGATCTCCGATTTTCTACAAAAAAAAGAAAACTTCAGCTTTACCGAAAAAATTGCCGCGCTGAAAATATCGCCGGAGCAAGTGCAGGAGCGACTCGATCAGCTTTTCACGGCTCCACCCATTCTTCGGGTCGAACATCTGCGCACCTGGTTCCCGGTGCGTAAAACATTCTGGGGTAAACCGCTGACGTACGTCAAAGCCTTAGATGACGTAACCTTCGATGTTTATCCCGGCGAAACCCTGGGGTTGGTCGGCGAATCCGGCTGCGGCAAAACGACGCTGGGGCGTACGATCCTTCGCCTGATCGACGCAACGGAGGGTAAGGTAACCTTTGACAACCGGGATATTCTGGCGCTGTCCGAACTCGAAATGCGACCGCTGCGTCGCGAATTACAGATTATTTTTCAGGATCCTTACGCTTCCCTGAATCCGCGCGTTACCATCGGAAGGTCCATCACCGAACCCATGCGCGTACACCAAATCGGTCCTTCCGACCAGGAACGCCGCGACCAGGCGATGGAATTGCTGATAACCGTCGGGCTGGAAGCCGGGCATTATCATCGCTACCCGCATGAGTTTTCCGGTGGCCAACGCCAGCGCATCTGCATCGCGCGTGCCCTGGCGCTCAATCCGAGGTTTATCGTTTGTGACGAAGCGGTATCTGCGCTGGATGTGTCGGTGCAGGCACAGGTTTTGAACCTGTTGATGGATTTGCGCGAGCAGCATCAGTTGACGTACATTTTTATCTCACATGATTTGTCGGTTGTAAAATTGATGAGCGACCGGATGATGGTGATGAACCAGGGCAAGGTAGCGGAATTTGGTCCTGCCGATGCCGTTTACAATCATCCACAATCGGATTACACCAAAAAACTCATAGCCGCTATTCCGCACGGTAAGCTCGAAGATATGGAGCGGCGTATCGCAGGTTAATTATTTTAACTTCGGCTAGTTACGTATTCCGGTAGTACCATCCTCAAAAAAAATTGCAAAAAAACAGGAAAAATTGCAACCTTTTGAAAATTCTACCCGTCTATCAAACAGAAATCATTCGTTTAATCTAAAAAATAGATACGTTAGTCGTGAAACACATACAACCGGCAGAATTTTTCTTAAATTTAGATGTCTATTTGTTTAAAAAATCGTGTCAGATGAAAAAATCAACCGTCCGTACTACCATTGTTGCCCTTATGGCAGCGGCGAGTTTAGGCTCTTATGTTTACCTTAACACAGTGGACGTGTGCTGCGCCGAGGAGGAGCGGTCTGGCATTAAACTTGAACAACTCCAGCACGAGTTGGAAGAACAAGCGAAAAGCCTTGATCTTCCGGACATTACGATCATCAAAAAGGCAATTGAAGTTGCAAAGCGGTTTATTCCGGCTTCCTAACGTTCTTTCTTTTGCCAATAGCGCAACAAACCGGCCACACTCATCCAACTCGGATTGGCATTTTCGTACTGCTGCAGTTGCTTCTCGTCCGTAATGCCATCCTCCAATAACTCTTCGCGAACATATTGCTCAAACTTCGGCGTTATTTCTTTCGGGTCCATTTGCTGATCGAAATAAGGTTTCATCCATTTTGCCCGATTTAGCAGACGTTCCTCCAGTTCGTTCAAATGCTGATCCACATCTTGGTACGCGCCATAGTGGGTGAGATACAATGTTTTGATGTTCAGGCCCCGAATCAGCGCAAGCGAAGCACGCCAGTCTTCAACATGAATATCCGGTGGCGGACAAGGCGGCACCACGATGCCATCCTGAATGCGCACCCCGGCTACATCGCCACAGATGAGGTTTTCGCCCAATTGCCAGGCAATGTGGTGCACGGCGTGCCCGGGCGTATGCCAGCCGATGATCTCTATGCCGCCGATTTTAAACTTTTCTCCCTGCTCCACTGTGTGTAGCTTTTCTTCGGCAATGCCCTCGATGCGCCCCCAGAGAAACTCCATTTTGTCCTGATAAATCATTTTGGCGGAGTTCCAGAGTTTTTCCGGGCTGTGCAAGTGCTTCTTTCCGAAGGGATGCACGTAGATTGTCGCACCTTCTTTGGCCAATGCCCAGGCAGCGCCGGCGTGATCGAAGTGGATATGCGTGAGAAAGACGTGTTTGATGTCGCCGGGTTGATAGCCTTTGTCCGCGAGGGCTTTCTTCAGGTGCTCATAAGTAGAATAGGGTCCTGTTTCAAAAAGGATGGGTCCGGCGGAGGTTTCCACCAAAAAGGCGGCAATCGTATCTGATTGGTCGAGAAAATGTAAATCCAGAATTTGTATCATGAATTTTTGTTAATTGTTAGTTGTTAATTGTTGATTTTTAATTGGGTTTAAATAGTGATCTTGCGTTTTCGTGCAACAACCTGCCAGCTTTCGGTGGCTGTTTGATTATCAACGACCTGCATTTCTTCGTATAAATTTACAGTTGGACAAATGTGATACGGAATTCCGTACAGCGCATCCCCCACCTGAATATCTTCCCAGTTAGATACTTCCACTACGCCGTGCTCTTCGCTTTGGCTGCGCAGAATATAATTATCAAGGTTTAAAAACCGAATGCGCTTGTCAATGGGATTTTCAGCGGCAACGGCTTTGTGGCCCATATCTATGGTGATGATGCCCGGCGCGGGTTTGGAGATGACGCGCGTAAAAACCAGCGCCGCATGCTCAAAGGGCTGTTCGGTCAGCTTATCGCCGTAGCCCCAGTCCCAGAGCACGCACGTACCCGGGCTGCAATACACGTCCGACCGTTCG
>CAZFBU010000004.1:12784-15314 GCA_964517175.1 uncultured Saprospiraceae bacterium | reverse complement strand
CCGCCGTTGCACGGTCATCTGCCAAAGAAGCTATAAAGACATTGGGAAACTTCTGCCGTAGTTCGAGCAGCCTTTTGATTTTTGGTCCTACCAACTGGTGCGCCAGAATGATGTATTTGCCGCCTGCCTGCGCCACCATCTCGGTTTCGGCGATGGTTGCCGTTTTGAACTTTTGAATGCCCGCCGCCAGTAGCATTTGCACAATCTCTGGCGTTTTATTCGTTTTGACGTGAACCATCAGCCGTTCGGCATCACCGGCAATGTCGATCATTCGCTGAATATTGCGCTGCATCCGATCTTTATACACCAGTAGCGAAGGGGAGTCCATGTCCGCTTCGTTGGTGAGTTTATACCAGTTTTTGTCCATTAAACATATGTTATCTGTTATAATGTTAATCGGGAAAATACCAACTTTTCAAATAACAGTTTTACCTCATTTTAATAGCCCGCAGCCTGCCCGTCTTTCCTCGATTCAGAAGCGCCGTAGTAAATTTTGTTTTTGGCGTCCCACATAATTGCCTGATAGCCGCCGTAGCTGCCCTGCGCAAAGCTGACTTTGTGTCCCAATTCCATGAGCCTGCGAATCACGTGATACTCAAAACCGGACTCCAGTGTGATTTCATCGCGGCGGAGTTCGTCGCGCCCCACCGGCGAAGAACCGCCCTTGTGATCGAGGCGTGGCGCGTCGCCGGCTTCCTGGAGGTTCATACCAAAGTCAATCATATTAACGATGATCTCCACATGACCAATCGGCTGATAATCGCCGCCCATGACGCCAAAGCTCATAAACGGTTGTCCATCTTTAGTGACAAACGCCGGGATGATGGTGTGGAACGGGCGTTTTCCGGGGGCGTAGGTATTGGCTTTGCCTTCTTCGAGGGTGAACAGCTCGCCGCGGTCGTGCAGGGTAAAGCCCAATCCCGGCGGAATCATCCCGGAGCCCATGCCGCGATAGTTGCTCTGAATGAGAGAAATCATATTTCCGTCTTTATCGGCGACGGTCATGTAAATGGTTTCACCGGCGCTGATTTCGCTGCCTTGGTACGCCATAGCGCGGTCCGGATTGATATGCTTACGACGCTGCGCGGCGTACGTTTTCGAGAGCAATTGCTCTACCGGCACATCGGCAAAACGCATATCGGCGTAGTATTTGGCGCGATCTTCGTACGCCAGTTTCTTCGCCTCCACGAAGGTATGAATGTAATCCGCGCTGCCGAATCCCATGCTTGCCAGGTCGTAGCCTTCCAGAATATTTAAAATTTGCAAAGCAGCAATACCTTGTCCGTTCGGGGGCAACTCCCACACATCATAACCGCGATAATTGACGGAGACCGGATCGACCCACTCGGGCTGGAAACCTGCCAGGTCTTCCAGTGACAGGAAGCCGCCCTGCTGCTGAATAAAATCGGTGATTGTTTTCGCGATTTCGCCTTTGTAGAATGCGTCACGCCCGCCTTTTGCCAGTTTGCGATAGGTATTGGCTAGTTGCGGATTTTTGAAAATGTCACCTTTTTCGGGAATTTTACCGCCGATCGTGTAAGTTTCATCTACATTCGGAAAACCCTGCCGCCGAAAATTCGACACGCCAATATTCAGATAATAGGCAATCAATTCCGTTACCGGAAAACCATTTTCTGCGTACTGAATTGCCGGATCGAGGATTTCTCCCATGCCCAGTTTGCCAAATTTTTCGTGCAGTGCAAACCAGCCGCCCACCGCGCCGGGAACGCTAATCGGCAGCGGGCCGTAGGACGGAATGCGCGTCATGCCTTTTTCTTTAAAATAATCCAGCGTCAGGTTCTTCGGTGAAGGGCCACTGGAATTCAAGCCATATAACTGTTGCGTTTTTGCATCCCAAACGATGGCGAACAAATCGCCACCGATGCCGGATCCGGTCGGTTCCATCAGCCCGAGCGCGGCGTTTGCTGCAATGGCGGCATCAATGGCCGTACCGCCCTTTTTCAGAATATCCAGCCCGACCTGGGTAGCCAGCGGATGGCTGGTGCAAACCATACCGTTTTTGGCGATGACTTCCGAGCGGGTTGCGAAATTGTGCCCGGTAATTCTATCCTGCGCCGGCGCAAAAGTCAGGGAAGTGCAAAGCGCGAGGAGCGCCAGTGTAGCCTTTTGGATTTTCATAAGCCTTTATTTTGTGCTTGCTGTTTACAAAAAATAAGAGTGGAAGTTACAAACTTTTTATCCAAAAGTTTGGACAGAAGGTGCAAAAATGGACATTGGCTCCGGGCGTTGCTCAGTCGGGGAATCCAGTCGATTGCCAGGAAACCAGCAGCCACCTGCCGCGTATTTTCCGGTAAACGGCGGTATATTTCAATTTCACATCAAACGGATTGCCCTGAAATAAACCAGTGACCCGCACTACACCATTGCTGATTCCGCTTTTGCCATATCGGCGGATGCTGCGTCCGACTTCCGGCTGCATCGTTTGGTAGGTGATCTTTCCCGATTGTACGCTATTGATAAAGTCGCGCTTGCTTTCGGTGAGCGCATTGGAATGAATATACACCAGGTC
>CAZFBU010000004.1:0-12684 GCA_964517175.1 uncultured Saprospiraceae bacterium | reverse complement strand
AGGGTCAGCGCCGCTGCCAGCAACAAAGATACGCCGCCAATGAGCAATGCATAAACCGCCTGTCCGCCAAAAAAACGGGATACAAAAAAGCCCAGTATCGCTGCCGCCACAATCTGCGGAATGACAATAAAAAAGTTGAATACGCCCATGTAATACCCCATTTTACTCGGTGGCAAAGAACCAGTGAGAATGGCATACGGCATGGATAAAATGCTTGCCCAGGCAACCCCGACGCCCACCATCGAAAGCAGCAGCATATTGGGGTTATTGATAATCATAATGGACGCCAGGCCCAGCGCTCCCAGTACCAGACTGATGGCGTGCGCCTGCTTGCGGCTGGTGCGCTTTGCCAGTATGGGCAGGAGGAAAGCGACCGCCGCAGCCACGCCGTTGTAAACCGCAAAACACACGCCAACCCAGTTAGCACCTTCATTGTACAGTGCCGAAGTGGTATCCGTCGTGCCATATACCGTGCCCGTAACGGCTGCCGTTGTGTAAATCCACATGGAAAAGAGCGCAAACCAGGAGAAAAACTGCACCCAGGCGAGTTGTTTCATCGTTTGGGGCATATCCTGAAAATCATTGATGATGGTGACGTAGCCGTTTTCGTACCGTCGGCTCATTTGCAAAATACCGGAAACAGCCAGTAATACACCAACGACGACCATGCCAAAAGAGAGAACGTATAAAGTCTGATCCAGCCCTTGTCGGGAAACCCACGTACTCAGCAAAAAACCAAGCGTAAAAAAGCCCAGTCCCTTCAGCAGTTGTTTTTTACCATTATCGGCGAAAGCTGCCGGCGTTTTCTTCTCTTTTATAAATTCCTCCCGCTCGGCATTATCCTCAAATCGCGCCATTTCTTCCGGTGCGTATTCTCTGGATTTGACAACCGTCCAAAGCACCGCCAAAAAAAATACAACGCCGCCCACATAAAACGACCATTTCACCGAATCCGGAACGATACCGTCGGGCGCAGTATTACTGATACCGAACCAATTTGTCAGCATATAAGGCAACATAGAAGCAACTACTGCCCCCGTACCAATGAAAAAACTCTGCATGGCAAAGCCTGCCGTGCGTTGCTCCGACGGCAAATTATCACCTACAAACGCCCGGAACGGCTCCATCGACACGTTGATCGAAGCATCCATGATCCAGAGCATGCCGGCGGCTACCCAAAGGACGGGCGAATTGGGCATGATGAACAAAGCCAGGGACGCCAGAATAGCGCCCACGAGAAAGTACGGTCGCCGCCTGCCCAGGCGGTTCCAGGTGCGATCGCTAAGATAACCGATGATTGGCTGAACCAACAGGCCCGTGACCGGCGCAGCCACCCAGAGGATGGGAATATTTTCGACGGCAGCGCCGAGCGTTTCAAAAATGCGGGAAACATTGGCGTTTTGCAGGGCAAACCCAAACTGAATACCCAGAAAGCCAAAGCTCATGTTCCAGATTTCCCAGAAACTGAGTTGAGGCTTGACCACCAGCGTAGAGCCAGCCCCCGGAGCGATTTGTTTGTTCATACATTACAGATTTAAGGCTGGCCGAAGCCGCCGTTTTATTCGTCGCCGAATTGCTTTTTCGTCGGCATCGTCATCAGGTTGATTAGCTTCGCCATGTCCGCATAGTTCGCGTAGCCTTCACCACCTACCCAGGACATCTCGGTTTGATCCTGCGTCATGGAATACAACTGCCAGGCGCAATCTTCGGAGTCTTTGTAAGAATCGATGATAATCAGCGGATAGCTGTCGCTGTAATCAATTTTCCAGGAGCCGTACGCCGTTTGCTGATCCCAGTGGCCACTGGCAAACGTGCCGTCGATATTGAACTGGTACCAGCGCCCCCGGTTGGCTTTACCGCCTTCAAAATCAGAATCACTGGCGTAAAATTCAAACACCCAGAAATCCTTCGTCAATATTCTGGTTTCCTTGTTGTCGCCCAGCGCAATGGGGGCAAAAGCCGAACCTTTCAGACTGGTCAGGTCCACCGTGCCGTTATTTTCAGTATTGCCATTCGCATCGGTTGCTGCTTTCTCTCCATTGCAAGCCCAGAGACCTGCCAACAGCATCAAAAAGAGAATCTTCTTCATCATGGAATCAAATTTAAGAGATTTTGTCAAATAGCTTTATTGCCTGACTTCCAACGTTGTTTCGGCTTTTGCCGTATGCTTTTTGCCATATACCTGCAGTTCAACGTCTTTTTTGCTCAGATTTTTGATTTGAACCTGCTCTTTAGTCGCTTCAATTTGCAAGATACTGCCCCGATACCGAATTTTAAAAGCATAAGACTGCCATTTTTCCGGAAGTATCGGATTAAATTGCAATTTGTTTTCATACGTGCGCATGCCGCCGAAGCCTTTCACAAAGGCCATCCAGGTACCGGCCATACTGGTAATGTGGCAGCCATCTTCCGTATCGTTGTTATAATCATCCAAATCCAGACGCGCCGTGCGCAGGTACATTTCGTACGCTTTTTCCTCTTTGCCGAGTTTTGCTGCCTGGATCGCGTGTACGCAGGGCGAGAGCGAAGACTCATGCACGGTACGCGGCTCGTAGAAGTCGAAATTGCGACGAATCGTCTCCAGATCGAACTGATCCTCAAAGAAATACAAGCCCTGCAACACATCTGCCTGCTTGATGAAAACCGAGCGCAGGATTCGGTCCCACGACCAATTTTGATTCAACGGGCGCTGCTCTTTCGGAAGGTCACTCACTGTGAGCAATTCTTTATCAAGGAAGCACTCGTGCTGCACAAAAATGCCGCGTTCCTTATCTTCAGGGAAGTACATTTTCCCGATCACGTCCTTCCAGCGATTGGTTTCGGTGTGCTCATAGAATTTGAGCCTTTCTTCCAGTTCCTTGTATTTCGCGGGCGCTTTTTCTTTCACATAATCCAGTGCTTCAAGTGTGTATTTCAGACACCAGACAGCAATGTAATTGGTGTACCAGTTATTGTTGACGTTGTTTTCGTACTCATTCGGACCGGTTACGCCGTGCATGACGTACAAGTTTTTTTCCTGCGAAAAATGCACCCGCTGCGCCCAGAAGCGCGCAATGCCGATCAGCACTTCCAAGCCATAATCGATCAGATAAGTCTGCTCGCCCGTGTAGCGGATGTAATCGAAAATCGCGTAAGCGATAGCGCCGTTCCGGTGAATTTCCTCAAAGGTAATTTCCCACTCATTGTGGCATTCCTCGCCGTTCATCGTCACCATCGGGTAAAGCGCTGCGCCATCGGTAAAGCCTAGTTTCTCCGCATTTTCAATTGCCTTCTGCAAATGCTTGTAGCGGTAGATCAGCAGGTTCCGCGCCACATGCTCATCGGCAGTCGCCAGATAAAACGGCAGGCAGTATGCCTCGGTATCCCAATAGGTACTTCCGCCATATTTCTCGCCGGTGAAGCCTTTTGGGCCAATGTTCAGGCGCTCATCCTCGCCGGTATATGTTTGGTACAATTGGAAAATGTTGAATCGGATGCCCTGCTGCGCGGCCACATCCCCTTCGATGACGATGTCTGCTTCTTCCCATTTGCTTGCCCAGGCCTGCGCCTGCTCTTCGAGCATTTTTTCGAAACCTTTATCGAACGCCCGTTTCACCACTTTTTTGCAATTGCGCATCAGGTCTTCCTTCGCATGGTTCATGGAAGAAAGGTTCGCAGCATATTTGTAAATGACGGTTTCCTGACCTTCCTGGCAAGCCAGATCGACGGTGCAGGAAACGAACTTCTCGCGCTCGTTGCGGAAGGAGTTGAATTCTACCGCTTCGCCATCCTGAAAAATGTTAAATTTCATGCCGGTGCAAACGTGAAACTGCGTTTTTTTGGTTTCTGCCGTCACATAAGCCGAGCGCCGCTTCACTTTCTTTTCAACCTCTACCCAGAATTTCTCGTCGTAGTTGGAATCCTCATTGATTACATCGGCGTCCACAATTGGTTCCACCGTCAGCGTGCCCGCGAAGTCCAGCGGTGTGATGGCGTAGCGAATGGCGCCAGCCTCATCGTCCACAATGCTGCAAAAACGCTTCGACTCCACTTTTACGCGCCGACCGCTCGTCATCTTTGCCACAAACGTACGCTCCAGATAGCCTTCTTTCATATTCAAAACGCGCCGGAATGCTTCCACCTCACACTTTGCCAGGTCGAGTTCTTCGCCGTCAAAGCTAATGTGAATGCCGATCCAGTTGGCAGCGTTCAGCACTTTGGCAAAATACTCCGGGTAGCCGATTTTCCACCAGCCCACGCGGGTTTTGTCCGGATAATACACACCCGCTACGTAGCTGCCCTGGAGGGTGTCACCGGAGTATTTTTCTTCAAAATTGGCGCGCTGGCCCATGCGCCCGTTGCCGATGCTGAAAATGCTTTCGCTAATGCGGTTATATGCAGGTTGGAATCCTTCTTCAATGATGCACCAGTCGTCGTGCTTGATGTAATCTTTCATCGTTGTCTTGGGTTTTAAGATTTTGGACTATTTTGAAATTGGTTCTGACTTTTCAATAGCGGATACAATATCTGCCAGTGTTTTGCCAATAAAATTGGGAATCACCAGGTGCGCGTGTCCCAGGTTTTCCGGCTGACCAATGCCCACCGCGTAGAAACCGCCATTCAGCGCTGCCTCCACGCCGCTGGCTGCATCCTCAAAAACAATGCAAACTTCCGGCTCGACGCCCATTGCCTCCGCGCCCAGGTCGAATACCTGCGGATCGGGCTTGCTGCGAGTCGTTTTCGTACCGTCGATAATTACTTCAAAGCGATCCTGCAAATCGATTTGCTCGATCACCGTCATCGCATTTTTGCTTGCAGAACCCAACCCGACGTGGATGCTGTGCCGCGCCAGATCATCCAGAAACGGCATTACCCCTTCGAGAATGTCGTCCGGTGTCATATCTTTCAGGTATTCGCGATACCAGGCATTCTTTTTGTTGGCCCAGGCGATCTTCTCTTCTTCCGATAATTCAACGCCGCCCCAACTCAGAATCAGATCGAGCGATCCCATCCGGCTGACGCCCTTGAGCTGTTCGTTTTCCTTTTCGGTAAAATCGAAGCCCAACTCATTTGCCAATCGCCGCCAGGCAATGAAGTGGTATTTCGCCGTATCCACAATTACCCCATCCAAATCAAAAATGCACGCTTTTATCATTTTCTTATTACAATATTTTTGTAAATTTAGAAGTTTTGATTCCAGAAGCGAAGATAAAATTTTTCAAGATGCTTCAAAAGCAAATCTAAAAACGGGAACAAGATAGTGTCATTGATACAAAAACCCCAATAAATTTGCTCCCGGATTAAACCCCGCGCACAACAACGAGTCTAACCCTTCACAAGTCCGATTCTACCCCGGAAACGGCTAATTTTATTTTACCATATTCAAAAACTGAATCTTATGGACAGAAGAGCTACTTTGGCTACTTTGTTTGGAAAATCCGCAATCCAAGCTGCGCCGCCGCCCATGCCCAACGAAAGCACACTCGCGCCTTACACCGGCGAGTGGCGTTTCGAACAGGCGGCACACTTGCTGCGCCGGGCGATGTTCGCGCCGACCTACGACCAGATCAGAACGGTCGTTGAGCAAGGACTGGATACCACGCTGGCGCAGTTATTTCAGGAGCTACCCTTGCCCGATCCGCCGGTCAACTACTTTTTTGCCAATGATCCCTATGTGCCGATTGGCGAAACCTGGGTGGACGCGCCTTACACCAGAGAAGTAAATGTAAATAACCATCGCAGCCGAAGCCTGCGCGCCTGGACGATGGGATTGCTGCTAACCGAAGGCATTTCCATCCGCGAAAAGCTGACCTTGTTCTGGCACAATCACTTTGCTACCAATAACGTCAACGACCCTCGGTTTCTCTATCGTCACATCACGCTGCTGCGGGAAAATGCCTGGGGTAATTTTCGCGATCTGGTCAAAAAAATAACGATTGATCCAACCATGCTGCGCTTTTTGAATGGCAACCAAAACCGCCGCGGCGCACCGAATGAAAACTACGCCCGCGAACTCATGGAACTCTTCACCCTCGGTAAAGGCAATCAGGTAGGACCGGGTGATTATTCGACCTTCACCGAGCAGGACGTGGCGGAAATGGCGCGTGCCCTCACCGGCTGGCGCGACCGGGGGTTCAATGCTATCAATCCGGATGTTCCGATTGAGGCATACTTCCAGCCCAATCGCCATGACACCACGTCCAAGCAACTCTCGCATCGCTTTGGCAATGCCGTGATTAACGACATGGGTAATCAGGAATATGCCTACGTCGTGGATTTGATTTTTCAGAAAACCGAAGTGGCGCGGTTTATTAGCCGCAAGTTGTATCGCTGGTTTGTTTATTACAAAATTGATGAACAGACCGAAGCCAATGTGATCGAGCCGATGGCGGATTTGCTGATTGCCAGTGATTTTGAAATAAAGCCGGTGGTTGAAGCGCTGTTGCGAAGCGAGCACTTTTTCGACATTCTGAGCGTTGGTCCGATGATTAAAAATCCGCTCGACTTTATGGTTTCGGCGGCGAAGACGTTTGATCTCGACTACGGCAATGACCTGCGAACGAAGTATGAAGCCTGGTTCAAATTCTTTCGGCAAACACCCCTGATGCAAATGGAATATTTCAATCCGCCGGAAGTTGCCGGTTGGAAAGCGTATTATCAGGAACCGCTGTATTACCGCACCTGGATCAATGCCTCGACCTTGCCGATACGCATGACGCTTACCGATACCCTGGCGACGAATGGTTTCCGCAGCGGACAGAGCCGCATCCGGATTGATGTCTTTGATTTTGTTGCCAGTATGGACAATCCCTTTGATCCGAACGATCTCATCGACGAATTCGCCCGGGCGCTGATGCCCCAGCCACTCACGGACAACCAGCGCAAGCTGCTCAAGGAGGTTATTCTTCCCGGTCTGCCGGATGATGTGTGGGGAATGGAATACGTGCTGTATCTCGAAAATCCGGACGATATGCAACGGGCAAATATCATGGAGACGAAGCTGCGAGATTTGCTCCGTACGATGATGAATATGCCGGAATTTTATTTGAGTTGAATTGGATCGCGAGGTCACTAAATCAAAAAAAAAATCATGCAAAGAAGAAATTTCATAAAAACGGCGGGCACGGCAGCGGTGACGGTTCCCATGCTTTTGAATGGCATGCGGGTGTCGGCTATGTCCCAATCATCTATTTTCAATTTTATCAATCCGGATTCCGATAAAATTCTCGTGCTCATTCAAATGAATGGCGGCAACGACGGTTTGAATACGATCATTCCCCGCGATCAGTACGATGGACTCTCGGCGGTACGCGGCAATATTATGATTCCCGAAAACGAATTGATCCCGGTTACGGATACCGTCGGCTTCCATCCCAGTTTTAAAAGTCTGAAAATGTTGTACGACGACGGGCGCGTGGGCGTGCTGCAAAGCGTGGGTTATCCCAACCAAAACCGCTCGCATTTCCGTTCGATCGACATCTGGACGTCGGGCTCCCCTTCGGATGAATTCTGGAATACCGGCTGGCTGGGGCGTCGCTTCGATCAATTGTATCCCGGCTACCCGGAGGGTTATCCGGATGGCGATAATCCACATCCGTTTGCCATTACCATTGGCAGCATCGTGTCCGAAACCTGCCAGGGCACGGCAGCCAATTACAGCCTGACGTTGAACAATCCATTCAATCTTTTCCCGCTGGCAGAAAGCGCAGGCAACGAAACGCCAGATACACCTTACGGCAAGGAATTGGAATTTCTACGAACGTCCATCCAGCAGACCAACGCTTACTCCGAAACCATTACCGAGGCGGCAAATCTTGGCGCTAATCAGGTTGCCTATTCTGAAGAAAACCGACTGGCGCAACAGCTCAAGAACGTCGCGCTGCTCATTTCCGGCGGCATGCAGACGAAGGTTTACGTCGTCAATATTGGCGGATTCGATACGCACGCCAATCAGGTGGAAGAAGAGAGCAGCATGATCGGCACGCACGCGCAATTGCTGGAATTTTTGTCGGATGCGATCACCACTTTCCAGAACGACCTGAAAGCCATGGGCTTGGAAGAGCGCGTCGTTGGCATGACGTTCTCGGAATTTGGTCGCAAGATCAAATCGAACGAGAGCTTCGGCACGGACCACGGCACGGCAGCGCCGCTCATTGTTTTTGGCTCCTGCATCAATCCGGGCATCATCGGCGATAACCCGGAGATCGCACAAAATACCGACCCGAGCGAAGGCGTGCCCATGCAATACGATTTTCGGGATGTCTATGGCTCGATTCTGATGGATTGGTTTGAAATTGAGGAAGCAAATGTTAAAACTTTGCTGCATGAAGACTTCAAAAAGCTGCCGATCATCCAGGCGTGCCGTACAACGACTTCAACCGACGATCCGTTTCATGAATCGGAAATTGCATTACACGCCTACCCGAATCCCTTCCGCGACTGGGCGCGCATTGAATTCAAGCTGGAACGCAACGCCTGGGTGCGCCTGAGTGTTTTCAATGCGTTAGGTTCTGAAATTCAAGTCATTACAAATCAGAAGCTGCCCGCAGGCGAGCACCAACTTTCTTACGATGCCGCGCATTTGTCGGCGGGGGCGTATTTTTTCCGTTTGCAAATTGAAAATCGGGTGCAAACCCGGCGAATGGTGAAAGGGTGATTTGGGTTGAAAGGGTTGATTTATCCGCAAGAGATATAGCTGCTGCCAATCAGAAAAAAAGCTTCTGATGGAATATCTTTCCGTTTGGAGATGTCATTTTATTGAATGATATCAACGGCAAAGGGAGTCGATATGGACACCCAATCAATCGCTGTTTCACCGAACGGGAAAAAAGTTACTTATGCAATCACCCAATTGTTACATTTTTACATTTTTGTTTTTTGGATTATATGCGCTGCATGCTCAAGCACAAACGGCCTCCCTGGATGCTTACCGCATTCAGCCGGAGGAAGAAATTATCCTGGATGGCAATATTCACGAAGCATTCTGGGAGAATACGGAAATTGCCACCGGTTTTTTGCAACAGGAACCGGTAGAAGGCAACAAAGCATCGGAAAAAACAGAAGTGCGTGTTGCCTACGACGATAACAACCTTTACATTGGCGTCATTTTATACGATTCCGACCCCGAAGGGATCAAAGGCTTTCAGCGCAAATGGGATCAATCGCTGGCGACCGACGACCGCTTTATGTGGATACTCGACACCTACAACGACCAGCGCAACGCCTATTTTTTTGAAATCAATCCGGAAGGGTTGATGGGGGATGGGCTGTTAAAAACAGGACAAGGCACGAGTTTCAACAAATCGTGGAATGGAATATGGCGGGCGTGGGTCACTAAAGGTCCGTACGGCTGGTCGGCAGAAATTCGCATTCCTTTTCGCACGCTCAACTTCAACCCCGACAATGATACCTGGGGCATCAACTTCCAGCGCACTATTCGCCGGAAAAATGAAGAATTGCTCTGGACCGGCCACCGGCGCAATCAGGGGCTTTTCCGACCGCAAAATGCCGGTAAGCTGCGCGGGCTGAATAAGCCTTCGCAAGGTATCGGGCTGGAAGCTATTCCCTATGGTATTTCGACTTACAGTACCAAAGGTAACGAAAATACATTTGAAGACAAGTGGACGGCCAATGGCGGATTCGATGTAAATTACAGCGTAACGCCCAACCTGCGTGCCGGACTTACGTTCAACACCGATTTTGCCGAAACGGAAGTAGATGACCGACAGGTCAATCTTACTCGTTTTCCACTGGTTTTTCCGGAACGCCGGGCGTTTTTTCTGGAAGGCGCTTCCGTTTTCAACTTTGCCCCGTCCAGTAGCCCCAATCCGTACTTCAGCCGCCGGATCGGCCTGCAGGGCGGCGAACCCGTGCCTATTCTGGGAGGCGGTCGCCTGATCGGGCGCATCGGGCAGTCCGACGTCGGTTTGATACACATCCGTACCCGGGAAGCACCCAACGGCACGCCACCAGAAGATTTTACCGTAGCGAGGGTAACCCAGAACGTACTTCGGGAAAGCCAGGTGGGCGTCATTTACACGCGGCGTGCTACCGATGGCGATTCCCTTGCAGACCGGCACACCATTGGTATGGATGTTGAATTGGGGACTTCCCGCTTTCTCGGTAATAAAAACCTGCAGTTTCAGGCATTTATCGCTCATCATAACGAAGCGCTACCTGCGGTAAGGGAGACGGAATTCTGGGACAGGACGGTGCGGGGGCTTCGGCTCAATTTTCCCAATCAGCCCTGGTCGGGGCACGTATCTTACCGGGAATTCGGCAATGCGTATGATCCGGCAGTGGGCTTCGCGCCACGTGTGGCATTTCGGCGGCTGCAACCGACCGTTACCTATTCACCTCTGATATCCAACAGCAATGTAATCCGGGAGCTTACCTGGGAGTACAATTTTGAATATTTGATGGATCTCAATTTTCGGGCGGCCACCGTCAATCACCGCATTACGCTGCTTGGCTTCCGCTTTGAAACCGGCGATTTTTTCCGACTTCTCTTTACCCAGAATTACGAAAATCTGGATTTTGACTTTGACATTCTACGCAACGAACAGTTTGTCATTCCCATCGGCGAATACCAAAACCCGGGGTATGAAGTCCAGTTCCGTTCGGCTTCCTGGCGGCGCATTGTTGGTAGCATTACGCACCGGCGAGCGGGCTTTTGGGGTGGAACCCGCAGCCAGATTGATGCGGATGTGACCGTTCGACCGTTCATCGGGGTGAATATTACCGGCAACTGGAGCTACAACAAGGTTGTATTTGAAAATGGTGGATTTGATGCGCAGATTTTCCGCGTGTTCAGCAGTGTGGATCTTACGCCGCTTTTGTCGCTGAATTTCAACGTTCAGTACGATAATGTAACGCGGCTTTTGGGAACGAATAATCGGTTGATCTGGATTTTACAACCCGGCAATACTTTATTTCTGGTTTATAATCATAACTGGCAACAATTTGACACCGAAGGCTTACGGTCGCTCGAAAGCAGAACGAGTCTGAAATTCACCTTTACGCATCGGTTTTAGGCGTCAGGCGAAAGCAGATACATCGGCAATGGCTTGCGCTACGGCTTGCTGTTCCTGCGCAGCGCGTTCATCGTTCCAATCGAAATACGCTTTCAGGTCGGATAAAACAACCTCCAGCGCTGGCTCGATGCTTAGAATATTGAAATACAACCGTCCGGTACGGCGATTGAAAAAGTCAAGTGCGGTGAAGATCAGCTCGTTTTCCAGGCAAAATTGCAGTTCGGCGCGGGTCAGCGCAATTTCCGGTGAACTGTCGAAATTTTGTACGCTGCGGAGGATGACATCGGATTGCTTACCGTAATTTGCAACTAAATAGATTGCATAATAATTGTGGTCTTTTACATTGAAATGCAGAAGTTTTTCGGCTATCTCATCGCGATACGCAAGTACTTCGTCTTCGTTGTCAAACGGTCCACCCGGCAAGTTGATCTTATTGGTTTTACAATCGCCAAAATTATGATTGTGAATAACTTCAAATTTTTTATTCACCAGGTCAACGACCTTCTCCGCCATTTTGCGGTAGCCGGTCAATTTGCCGCCGGCGATGGAGATCAAGCCCGATTCCGACTCAAAAAGCTCATCCTTGCGCGACATCTGCGAAGCCGATTTCCCTTCTTCGTAGATCAACGGGCGCAGCCCTGCCCAGCTCGACTCGACGTCCGCCATCGTCAGATGCACATCCGGGAAAATGGCATTGGTCGCATTTAAAATATAATCGATATCTTCTTTATTTCCCAGCACGCGGTTCAAATCACCCTCGTAAGGCGTGTCGGTTGTGCCAATGTAAGTGGTGCGGTGGCGCGGAATCGCAAACATCATGCGTCCGTCCGGCACGTCGAAATACACCGAATGTTTCACCGGAAACCGCTCGTGCGGCACGACAATGTGTACGCCTTTGGAATGAAATAGGTGCTTGCCTTTGAGGGAGTTATCTTTTCCGCGCAATTCATCGACCCAGGGACCGGCAGCGCTCACCACGTAGGTTGCATTGATCTCGAAGGTCTCATCCGTGAGCAAATCTTTGCATTGAATGCCTCGCACTTTTCCATCGTTGTATATAAAATCTTCCACTCGGGCATAATTTGCACTTAACGCGCCAAATTGAGCCGCCGTTTTGATTAATTCAATCGTCAGGCGCGCGTCATCCGTTCGGTACTCGGCGTACAAGCCGCCACCGGTAAGAATATCTTCGCGCAGCATGGGTTCTTCCGCGAGGGTTTCTTCTTTGCTGAGCATTTGACGACGATCGTTGCCGGCTACTTCCGCCAGAAAATCGTAAACCAGCAAGCCCAGCGAAGTCGTGAATTTTCCGAAAGTACCGCCTTTGATAAGTGGCAACAGCATTTTTTCTGCGGAAACCAGATGGGGAGCCAGCTTGTGTACGACCGCTCGCTCGCGCCCGACTTCGCGCACCAGCGCAATTTCAAACTGTTTGAGATACCGCAAGCCGCCGTGAATCAGCTTAGTGGATTTGCTGCTCGTACCGGAAGCAAAATCCTCTTTTTCCACGAGAGCAACCTTCATCCCCCGCGAAGCGGCATCCAGCGCAATGCCTGCACCGGTGATGCCGCCGCCGATGACCGCCAGATCAAAATGTTGGGTCTTTAATTGTTCAAGTAAGTCAGCGCGATGGCGTGCAGATAGATAATTCACAATGTTGGGTATTTTTGAT
>CAZFBU010000003.1:86876-88968 GCA_964517175.1 uncultured Saprospiraceae bacterium | reverse complement strand
AAAACATGAAAAAATTATTCGTTTCCATATTGGCAATTGCCCTGTGCACAGGGCTGACCAGTGAGAGTCTGTTGGCACAAAAGACGACCAGCACGACGATCTGGAAGGATCTGGCAAAGATTACCTTCAAAAAGCAATACGACGATATGCTGGGCTTCAAGGTGGACGTACCGGTTTTCAGCGAAGACGTGAAGAAAATGGAGGGCAAAGTCGTAGAGGTAAAGGGCTACGTCATCCCGGTGGAAGGTTATAAAAGCCACACGGAGTTTGTTTTCTCCGCTTATCCATACAACATGTGCTTCTTCTGCGGTGGCGCCGGACCAGAAACGGTGATGGAAGTGTATGCAAAGGAAGCGATCAAGTATTCGCCGGATCCGATTATCATCAAAGGCAAACTGGAACTGAATAACTCGGATGTAAACCGGCTGATCTACTCGCTAACCGATGTTGTACTGGTTTCTGATAAGGCTTCGCAGTAATCAGTGACGCGCAGCGCTCCTGAACATGCGCGACCAGCTAAAGCGAATGACGAGGAGCAGAGCGATGAAGGTCAATATGACTATCTCGATACGCACGTAGGATAGCAGCCATATTTTTGTTCGATCAATAAACCACATGATACCCAGTACGGCGGCAATGATCGTGATAAGGCTGGTCAGCGTATCAAAGCCGGGGATGTAATCAAAGTGTACATAGCGACGAATAATCACCAGCGTAATGATCATGGAAAGCGTTGGTAAAATTTGGGTGTAAATGTCCATTTCCATAATACTCCGGTTCTCGAACAAGAACAAATAGACGTTCAGCGTAACCGCAAAAATGCCTGGAATACATACCGCATAGATCAAAACGGCGTACAGAATATTCCAGGGCGGCAAATGCGATTCGCCCCGGGAAAGCACGCCCGCCAGGAATGCCGCAAAGGGCAACATAGCAAAGTAAAACATAATGTACGCCGGATGCAGCGCAAGATAATCGAGGAGTTCTTGTAGCGTCATGTTACAAAAGTACAAAAAATGAAAATGCGAGATTGGAGAAATTCCAACCTCGCATTTTTTATTTTCTAACGTGTCTTTGCATTAAATATCCAAAAACAGCTTGATTGGATCTTCGAGCAATTCCTTCACTTTCACGAGGAAAGTCACCGAGGTGCTGCCGTCGATCACGCGGTGATCGTAGGAAAGCGCCAGGTACATCATCGGGCGGATTTTCACTTCCCCGTTGATGGCCATCGGGCGTTCCTTGATGGCGTGCATGCCGAGAATGGCCGACTGCGGTTCGTTCAGGATTGGCGTGCTGTTCAGCGAGCCAAAAACCCCACCGTTGGTGATGGTAAACGTGCCCCCCTGCATTTCATCCAGCGAAAGCGTGCCGTTGCGGGCTTTATCCGCAAGCTCTTTCAGTTTGTATTCGATCTCGGCGTAGTTCAGTGATTCGACATTGTGAATCGGCGGCACCACCAGCCCATTTGGCGTGGAGATCGCGATAGAAATATCGACATACTCGTGGTAAACCAACTCCTCGCCGTCGAGCTTCGCATTCACATCCGGCATTTCCAGCAAAACCTTCGCGCAAGCCTTCGCAAAAAGTGACATGAAGCCCAGCTTGATGCCATATTTCTCAACGAATTTGTCCTGATATTTTTTGCGCAGCGCCATCACTTCGGTCAGATCAACCTCGTTGAACGTCGTCAGCATTGCCGTTTCGTTCTTCGCACTCACCAGGCGCTTGGCGATGGTGCGGCGCATGCGGCTCATCTTCTTGCGCGTTTCTTCCCGGCTGAACGCTTCCTTCGGGCGGATGTCAACCTTTGGTTGCGGCTTTTCTTCCTTCTTTTCCTGCTTGGGTGCTTCGGGCTGCTTCGACGGCTGCGATTGCTTCGCTTCTACTGCCTTTTGAGCGTCTTCCTTAGTGATGCGTCCTTCTTTGCCGGTACCCTTGACGTCACTAGGAGTTATGTCGTTCTCTTTCAGTATTTTAGCTGCTGCCGGAGACGGATGCCCTGCGGCGTAGGAATCTTCCCTTTCTTCCTCCTGCTTTGATTCGCTGGCTTTGGCTGCGGGCGTCTCCTGCTTTTGTTCGGCTGCTTTGG
>CAZFBU010000003.1:85481-86776 GCA_964517175.1 uncultured Saprospiraceae bacterium | reverse complement strand
GCCATTGTCTTTTTTGACACTGGTGTCAATTTTGGCAACAACATCGCCGATTTTCAGGTCGTCGCCCTCTTGGGCAACGTGAATCAGCTTACCGGCCGCTTCCGATGGGAACTCGAGGGTGGCTTTGTCCGACTCGATCTCGCAAATCGGCTCGTCCAGTTCGACGTACGCGCCGTCTTCTTTCAGCCATTGGGAGATGGTTACTTCATCGATGGATTCCCCAATGGTGGGAATTTTCATTTCTACAACGCTCATTCTGTTATAAGTTATTCCGGAGGAGTCCTCCGGGTGATTTTAGACAATAAACTTTCCGGGTTGCGTATTGTGACACCGCGAAAATCAGGCAAATACCTAAATTATCCAAGCTTTTCTAGGGAATTCGCCGTTTGCTTTTCGCGGCTCGCTTCTGTTTTTACAATTATCATTAGAACACCGAAGCGCCAGAACAGTTCTATTGCTTTTGGTATTGAAAACGATAGATTTTTGCCGGTAGCTTTTTGCTGCCTTCGTTGGCAATGTACATCGTGCCATCGCGATCAAAACACAGCCCCTCCGGCTGATGGTGCACGCTTTTTTTGAGTTTTTCGAGGTGGACAATTTCCCCTTCCGAATCAATGACCAGCAATAATTTACCTACGGACGAGAGGATGTAAATATGCTCCGTAACGGGGTGAATGGCAATAGCCGAGGGTGCGAAGTCCAATTCGTCGGCATCTTCATCGAAGCGTTCCAGCAGTTTGTCTTTATCCTGATAGTACGGCGTGCTGCTAAGGTAGGTCAGTACCTGCGAAAGGCTGACGGTATATACCGGCTCTTCGGTCAGGGTCATTTTTTCCAGATCAAAACCATAAATCCCCTTTTGGCGCTGGTAATTTTGCCCCTCTCCGGCTTTAGCTTTGCAGGCGAGCAGCAGGCGGTTGTTTTTTGCATCGTGAGCCAGGCCTTCCACGTCGTTTTCTTCGGTTAGAAAAAAATTGTACTTCTCGACATGATTCCGATGATATTCGCCGTGTTTCTCTGGCACATGATAAACGGTGCCGGTACTTTTTACCACGTAAATATCATTGCCGACTACTTCTACACCTTCGTAATCGCCGTCTTTCCAGAATTCAACCGGACGCTCTACTTTTCCGGTAGCTTTATTGATAAAAAAAATCAGCCCGTCTTCATCCTGAACCCCCACCAGATACACGCCGTCGGCAGTCATTCCGAGCCCCGAAATTTCCTCGAGTGCGGCAGGCATTTCAAATGTCTGATCCGGAACATTGGAGCTATAGCCAATGATGGATGGTGGT
>CAZFBU010000003.1:81903-85381 GCA_964517175.1 uncultured Saprospiraceae bacterium | reverse complement strand
CTCAGTAGCTGTCCGGTACTCAGCGCATTGCCAAAGGCACTTTCGATGCCGCCCTGGCTTTCCTTCATGTATTCCCAGATGATACGGACGCCGAATACCAATATCAGGAAAAGTCCGAAAACGAAACCGGCATGTTTGCGTTTGCCCATATTCCAGTAAACGAAATAGAGGATGAAAAATATTGCGAGGTAGCTCAAGGATTCGTACAGTTGCACGGGATGGCGCGGTACGTCATCCACCCGTGTGAACACAAATGCCCAGGGGACATCCGCCGGTTTGCCGAGAATTTCGGAATTCATCAAATTGCCCAGCCGGATAAAGCTGCCGGCAAGCGCGGTTGGCACGACTACCTTGTCCAGTATCCAGAGGATAGATTTTTTCGATACCCGAACCGAAAAAATCCACAATGCCAGAATAACCCCAATAGCGCCACCGTGACTGGCAAGCCCGCCTTTCCATACCTGCGGAATTTCCGAGAGGTGCTGGGAGTAATAATCCCAATCGTAAAAGAACACGTGCCCCAGCCTTGCGCCGAGCACCGCGCCGACCACGACGTAGATAAATGCTTTGTCGAGCCAGGCTTCAGGCGCTTTTTCTTCCTGAAACATGCGCCGTACGATGTACAAGCCAACCAGAAAACCCAGTGCAAAGAGCAAGCCGTACCATCGAAAAGTGAGCGGACCAACGGAGACGATCTCCGGCGAGACATCCCAAGTGATATAGGCAAATAGTAAGTTCATGCTGCTAATTTGAGCGAAGAAAATATTTGACACCGAAGTTTAGCAGAATTTTGTGGTTTGAGAAAGCAATCGGGGGAAAAATTTTGCTAAATGCGCATTTTTCCCCACAAAAGCTTACATGCGTCTTGGGGTTTGCCAAAAATGGCTCCAGGAATAAGAGATAAAAGCGATCGTATGCTCAAAAAAGGTTTTTTGGAGGTAGGGTGGTTTGGTCGCTTCTTCTGGCAATTCTGCAATGAGACAATTATCAGCCATCGGCGGCGCAATGGCTTTCAGAAAATCAATGCCGGGCAGGGTAGGGTGATTCCCGCACACGAAAGCGGGAAGCACCTCCTGCTTGCAACCGGGGTTTAGCAGCCTCATAGTAGGTTGCGGCCGACGCACTGCCACCGGCAAATCGGAAGCAACGGGCACGGGCAGCGCCCGCACATGTGTAAACCGGTAGTGATACGGCTTGGGCTGCAAGCCGTGTTGTTCATAGTGCTGTACGACATACATAGCCGCAATAAACGCCGGGATATAATGTCTGGTCTGCCCCGGCAAATATTTCTCCAGTTTCCAATAATAGCGGCTGTTGGCCCTACGGATGGCTTTCCGTACGTTGCCTGGCCCGCAGTTGTAGGCAGCCAGTGCCAATAGCCAGTCATCAAACTCATCATACAGGTCGGAGAGCAATCGCATGGCGGCTTCCGTTGCCCGAAGTGGATCCAGGCGCTCATCCACGGTTTCGTCTATTCTCAAATGGTATTCTTTTGCCGTATAATCCATAAATTGCCACAAGCCCCGCGCTCCCGCCGGTGATTGCGCCTGCAACCGCAGACGAGATTCTACAAAGGGTACACACTTAAGCTCCTCGGGCAGGTTATATACCTGCAGGTAGTGCTCAAAGATCGGGAAATAGACCTTTGCCCTTCCCAGTGTTGCTTCTGTAGCGCGACGGCCCTGCTGCAACTGCTCGCGAATCAGCCGCTTTATGTTGTCGCGCTGGCTGTCGGGAAAATGCACCGGCAGAAGGTCCAGGGCGCTGTTCAGCTTAGCGTCCGCGGCTTGTGCACGTTCGGCGGCGGATGGCTTTTCGGGGTTAATGATATGTGCAGACAAAGAGACCGCAAAAAGCATGGTCATGGCCCACACACCAATGGATAAAGTCCATGAGCGTTTCATAGGTAATAGGGATTTAATGTTTAGGTGAATTGCAATACGGCAACAGATACTCCAAAAACTCGGAGTATCGGCGAATTGCTTATACAGTTGTATTGAAAAAATTAAGGTAGGCAGGTAGCGTATGCTCAAAAACTGAGATAAATATAAAAATTTTATCTTGACCTGTCAAATAAAACAAAATATTTACGAACTCATAATTCTTTTTATAATATAAAAAATGGCTAAAATGATGGATTGTAAACACTTTGTAAAGTGCCATGAATGCTGGATGTAACGATAATTCTCTAAAACAAAAAATGCCACACTCCGAATCCGGAATGTGGCACTGTGTTAATCGTGTAAAAAAAAACTTATGCGCGCTTCGACAACTCGCTCGGCAAATACACGATCAATTCCTGATTTACAAATACTTGTGTCGATGACAAATCATTCCACTTTACGATGTCCTCCACCGTGCATTTGAACAAATTTGCCAGGTTTTCAATCTTATCTCCTTTTGCCACTACGTAGGTGCTTCTAAACTTATCCGCTGGAATGGCTTCCCCTTTCAGGATTGTTTTTCCGGCCAGATAATCTTTGAAAGCTTTCGTAGAGCCTGCCGGAAGACAAATATAGCTGCCTTGCTTGCCGGCAGGTACATAGCTCCGGATGTAACCGGGATTCAGAAAGCGAACAGTACCCGGCGCCAGCCCGCAAGCCGAAGCAATTTCCTGAAAGGATAGCGAGTCGTACACTTTCAATACACGGGTTTCGCGCACATTCAGGGTAGGATAGCTTGGTCGCAGGTTGTGATCGTTGTAGTGATTCACCACGTAAGCCGCTGCTACAAAAGCAGGTACGTAGCGTTGCGTTTGCGTAGGGAGGTATTTTTCCACCTCGTCGTAGTCCTTACAATTGGCAGCGCGAATAGCCTGCCGTACACGGCCCGGGCCGCAATTGTAAGCGGCGAGCACCAGTTGCCAGTCGCCAAACTGGCGGTACAGGTCAGACAAAATTTTCACGGCTGCTTCTGTGGAGCGGTACGGGTCGAGGCGTTCATCCACATGACCGTCTATTCTCAGCCCGTAGTCTTTTGCCGTGGAAGCCATAATTTGCCAAAGCCCGGCAGCGCCCACCGGCGATTTTGCGGTTGGATCGAGCGCCGATTCGATAATTGGCAGGTACATCAGCTCGCGCGGCAACTTGTTAATCATCAGGTAGTGCTCGAAAATCGGGAAGTACAGTAGTGATCGCCCTAAGATTCCTTCGGTAGATTTGTAGCCTGTCGTCACGTAGTCCTTAATGTAGTAGCGTACTTCAGTAGAGTACTTTGCTTTGAAAGGCAATTGGATTTTTTCCAATCGCTCCTGTATAACCCCATCATTCGTGCTCCATCGATTACTAAAATCATCGTCGGAGGCGCCGGGGGTTAGCGCGTTTGTTTCAGCAGTTACCAGCACGAGGTGAAACATCACCAGTGCGGCAACCAATGTCCATGGGAATTTCATTATTACACTTTAATTAAAAAATAACTGGGGATCATACCCCATTTCACTAGAATAATGAGTTTAGTTCAATATGTTCAAATATGTTCA
>CAZFBU010000003.1:79661-81803 GCA_964517175.1 uncultured Saprospiraceae bacterium | reverse complement strand
AATATGTTCAAATATGTTCACGTATGTCTTACAGAAAATAAATTCATTCAAAGGTTTTTGATGAATATGGGCAGGTTTGTTATGTTCACGGGTTTCCTTTTGCCTAAAAATATTAATCTGGGCGCAAAGATAACCCCTTCGTTCATTGTTGTCAACCTTTTAGGTGTAAAATTTACTAACATTCTCATTCTGAATCGGTTCAATACACTTCAAAACCTTTTGTCAGAATAATATTTCATTAATGTTTTTCGAGCTTAACAATATGCTTGATGAATACATTGCCGTTGTAACCCGGTGTTTGCAATATAAAATTTGGCGTCGATTTTGGGTAAAAATTTGACCTTTGTCTGACAAAAGGTGTTTAATTTTTAGACGCAAATGCGGAACTTTGGTCACACATGGAGAAAAAAACAAAATGATGAAAGTGAAAATACTGGCATTTGGCATTGCCAAAGATATTTTGGGCAACCGGGAAATACAGCTTGCCCTGCCCGAGAATGCGACAGTTGCTGCCCTGCGAGCGCAACTTACTGCGCAATATCCGGAACTGGAAAAACTCAACTCCCTGGCTGTAGCGATCAATGGCGCTTATGCAGAAAGCGAGGCAAAAATTGGAGATAGCGACGAAGTGGTGCTCATTCCACCGGTGAGTGGCGGATAATCCTTATTTTAATTTGCAAAAACGTACACCTTATACAATATACAATGGTAGATATTCAGCTTACAGACAAACCTCTGAGCGCGCAAACCTGCATCGACTACGTGCTGGATGGCGGCGCGGGAGCAGTGGATGTATTTATCGGTACTGTGCGGGACAATACCCAGGGGCGCACGGTCACGCGCCTGGAGTATGAAGCCTACGAACCAATGGCGATTTCCGAAATGCAAAAAATTACATCACAGGCGCAGCAAAAATGGCCGATCCAGAAAATAGCCATTCATCACCGAACAGGAACCCTGCACATTGGGGATGTGGCCGTGGTCGTCGCGGTTTCTACGCCTCATCGCGCCGATGCTTTTGAGGCGTGCCGCTTTGTGATCGACACGCTCAAGCAAACGGTTCCGATCTGGAAAAAGGAAATTTTTGAGGACGGCGAAGTGTGGGTTGCTGCGCACCCTTAATCAGAGAGCAGCGCCTGCAGCTTCATCGCCACGCCCATATCGCCTTTGATCTTGATCTTGCCGCCCATCACTGCCATCATGGGGTTGAGTTCGCCTTTGCGCAAGGCTTCCAGTGTTTCGCTCTTGGTGGTAATAACGCAGTCGGCTTCTTTATCTTCGTTGGAAACAACGGAATTTTCGCCTTTCATTTCGATGTAAATAATTCCTTCGTCCAATACGAGTTTCATCGTTTTTTCAATATCCGCCATCTTGTGGGCGTGATCGTCAAAGTATTTGGTCAATTCTTCGAGTGTCATATCGTTTTATATTTTTACAAAGGTCGGCAATTCATCGGTAAGATGTGTAATCGAAGAAGATAAAAAAGAAGCGGAACCGGGGGAATATTGCCTCGCCCGGTCCCGCCGTTGCTTATTGCTTCATAAACAACTGCGACTGTCCACTCGACAGGTTGCGAATAACGTACGTACCCGCAGGAAGTTGGTTCACCCGCAGATAATTGGTGTTTCTCACACTCAGCATTTGTTGTCCCATCTGGTTATATACCGCAAAATCTGCCGTTACATTGGTGAAGATTACCTCCTGCACCGGGTTGGGAAAAATCCGCCACGGAAGCTCAGCGGCAAAAACATCTTCCACGTTCGTCGGTACATCGCCAAAGGTAAAGATGGAAACCGTACCGCTTACTTCGTTTGCAACGATCAGTAGGGCATCGCCGTTGGGGCTGTCAGTTTTGGGAACAAACCTGATGTCCTCCGGACCGAGATCGCCAACCGGGCCGTTTTCGACGTCGCCGACCGAGAAATCGCGATTGTTGAAATAAGTCACAAATTCCGGTGCACGGGGGTTGCTTACATCGTAAATCATAACGCCGCCGATGCGTTCCAACCCGATGAAAGCATACGGTACACCCCGGTATTCCGCAATAGTAATGGCTTCCGGCTCGGGGCCTTTGTTGTCGCTACGACTTTCAAATGAATCGTTTTCGTCGTTGTTGCTGTTAAAGTCATTTGGATAGGTTTC
>CAZFBU010000003.1:62971-79561 GCA_964517175.1 uncultured Saprospiraceae bacterium | reverse complement strand
GGCCAGGGTCTGATGCGGAGGCCTTCGTCGCGGTCGCTGGCGTCCAGTCCATAGTTTTGCATAAAATCAATAATGCCCAGTACGCTATCATCGGTAAAACCGGCACCCGCCAGCCCAAAATCATTGTCGTTCAGCACGGCGATTGAACCGCCCGGCAGCAGCGCCAGCCCTTCAGCTTTGTCGCTGGGCAAATAGCCAATGGAAGGCAGGTTGAGCACTTTTGTTTTGTGAACGGGCGAAATTCCTTCCGCCGCCAGTTCATCTGCGGTCATTTGTTCCAGTGTTTTCAAACCGGGTGCATCGTCCGTTTCGCGGCGGGCAATCGGATTGTCGAGAATGTTGGTAGCGCCAGTCAGGTTGATCTCAAAAATATACTTTTTTCCGGTTGTTTCGCCCGGCTGGCTGGCGTCGCGTTCAATCACCAGGAATTTGCCATTGCCGGTGTAAACGGCATCGCCGATTTTGTCCACACGAGTGCCGAGACCTGCGTCGCGGTTGCGTTCCAACAGATAGACGTATTCGGAAACAGGGGTGCCATCGGCGGCATTTACACCCAAAATCCGAATAACATCCGAATTGTTGCGCACGGCGCTGGTCGGGTTTTCGATTGGCGACTGAATAAAGGCATAAACGATGTCCGCATCCGGATCGTAAGCGATCGCTTCGAAGCCGCGATTGGCGCGCCGCTTGCTGTACACCGCCGGTAGTATTTCGGCACCGTAAGCGCCTGCTTCGAGTGGTGCAAAGCCGAGGAAAGAGCTGCCCTCCGCAACGTAACGCTCGATCAACGTGCCGTTGGCAGCAAACTTATACAGTGCCGGACGATACTCATCGCACAGCCAGAAATTTCCGTCCTTATCGCGAACGATTCCCTCAAAGTCGCCGCCAAACGGATCGTGGTCGAGGATGTGAAAGGTATCGGTAGCGCTGGTGATTTCGGCGCGGTCGTAGGCTGTACCCGCCTGGGTGTAGGTCACCGGAATTTCATCAAAACCAATGACGTTGCCTTTTCCGGAAATCGGCGTTGTGCCGTCCTGGCGGGTCAGCAAGAGTTGATCGTTGAGCGTCATCGTGCCGTCGTTCACATGGAGGGTGAGCTTTACAATTCTACCCTGATACTCCGGCAAGAGGAAAGGGCGGAGGTTTTGTTCCAGTCCTGTCGGCTCTACGTCGTTGAAAGAGATGGCTGCATCATTCGGGCCGCGGTCGGGCACGGTGTAAAACACATAATTGTCTTCGTCCGATTCATTCGGATCAAAATACAAACCGGAAAAACCGCTTAGCATGACCGGCCCGCGATTGGGCTGAAACACCGGTGTGCCCAGCTCCGGCAGATCGATCAATTCGTTGATTTTGTATTCCGTCAGCACCGGCGCCCCTCGCCAGTGGTCTTTAAAGCCAAGTGGTAAAATATCCAGCAACGCATTGGTCGTCAGGTCAATAACCGCCAGGGCATTATTTTCCTGCAAGGATACGTAGGCTCTGGTGTTATCGGGCGTCACGGTGATGTATTCCGGCTCGAGGTCTTGCGCAACGGTTGCGTTGGGGCCATTCAGGCGTACCCCCCGATTTTGCAGCGCCGCTTTTTTATCATTAAAACTGGTGAACGTCACGTTGGTAACGGCAGCATTGGTCAAGCCGCCGGAAAGGTCGATAATACTCACCGAGCCTTCGGGATCGAGGGTGTAGAGATCGTTGGGTTCGCCCTCGTTGGCGGTCAGCACTTTGCTGCCATCGTGGGTGAAAGTGACCATGTCCGGCAGCGCGCCTACCATAACTTCCGCCTGAAAAACGCCATTGGTATTAAAAAACACCACGGAGCCGGGCATGGTCTTATTTTCTGCTTCAACGGCTACCGCTACCAAGCCATCATAAACGGCTACGCTGTTGACGCCACCGCCATAAGCAGACATATCTATGTCGCTGACCTTTGTGGGCATAGCGGGGTCGCTGACGTCGAGGATGGTCACGGTATTCGCATCGGAATTGGTAAAGAAGATGCGTGCCGAGGCGGCGTCAAAAGCGGCGATTTCCGCAGAGGCTGCATCGAAGACGTTGGTTTGATAAGTCGCCAACAATTTTGGGTTAATCATTTCCTGTGCCTGCGCAACAGACACGATCGCGCACAGCAAAAAAGTCAGTCTAATCGTTTTGGGCAAATGCATACTTGATTTCTTCTTTTTTTGTGATAAATTTTTACCGGGCGAAGATAGCTAATCAATGTTAAATTAGCGTTAACTTATTGCCAAAGACACACTTATGCCTAATCTTTGTCAATTATGTCAAAACGATAAAAATAACTGGCTGTCCGTTGGAGTTATTAAAAAAAAACACGCTTTACGCAAAAAAAAAACCGTGTGAAATACGCAAAGTACTACTTACTTGTGGTCAGCGGCAACAATCAAGGCGCAACCGATTGGGGGCGGGGTGGGCTTCCGGTTTTATTTTTGAGAAAGCGGATAAAAATGGTCAGATCAAACCCGAAAAAGTCTGTAACAAAAAAAAATCACCCCGGTATCGGAGAGGGTTTTAAAGAGCTTTTAAAAATTAACAAAACCTTAGAGATTTAAGATATGCTAATGGTCATCATAGTGACCGTAGCAGGAGATAAGATATACAACATTCGACTCTACCATATAAATCAGGCGGTGCTTGTCATTGATTCGGCGAGACCAGTAGCCAGATAAATTCCCTTTCAATGGTTCGGGCCTTCCAATGCCGTCGAAAGGATCGCGATTAATATCAAAAATCAGTTCCATTAAACGATGTACTAATTTGATGTTCTCCCTTCGAAGTTCTTTTTCCTGCTCAGGGAATTGTTCGTCAAATTGAAAAAGCATTAGGCGGCAAATTGCTTTTGAAGGTTTTCCAGGTCATATTTTTTGCCTGGAGCAACTTTTGCTCTTAGAGCAGCAGCTAAGATTCTTGCATTATGTATAGGCTGAGGTGCGTCTTGCAGGGGGGCTTTCCAAAAGCCCAAAACCTCCGCATAAGCGCCGAAATATTCGCCAGATGTCTTTAGGAGCGTCACCATGCTTTTTCCCTCTAAGCCAATAATCGGAGCTTGTCGATGGGTATGCAGGGTGAGCATTGCTGAATCCAGATCAATCGAACTATTTATCCACGCCAACAAATATTGAAAATTCCAATTTGGCACTTTAGATAACAGGAGGTCCAATGTACTGTGTGGAATATCCATGTCCGCTGGAAACTGAAATCCCCCATCAATGTTAAGTTTTTCAGTAATTGAGCTGACGGTAGCTCTATAAACCGTAAGCGCGTGTTGAATCGCATCGGCAAATTGATCCTGCTCAGAAGTAAAGTCCTTTAAAAGGCTTTGCAAATCACTTCTTGAATTATTTTTCAATTCGTTAAAATGCCGATCCAGGATAATCATGCGCAATTCCCAGACATCAGCGCGAAGGCTTACAATGGTCTGCTCCAGCCCGCGCACAGGAATGCGATATCGCAATAAGTCGCGCAGCTCTTCGATCCGACGGAGCGTGTCTGCATTGAGATAATCTTCTTCAAGAAGCCAAGGCATGGCAAGTGTGCCAGTGGTTTGCATCGTGTTTGTTAATTTAAGTTGCAATTTACAAGAATAATGTTACAAATGCAAAAGTTATGGCATAAGTAGATGGACAATTTTATGGCATTGCCATCCCTTCGGGATTTTTCTATTTGACAGGATTAATGCCGTAGGCATGACTATTTCACATGATTGACAAGATGTCGTAAATCGAAGATTTACGGCATCCTGAATCCTGAAAATCCCGTAAATCCTGTCTATTCATTTATAATTAAATTCTGTCCAGGTACTTAGCCATCCATTCGGGATTTCTTGTTCATTCCCAGGCTTCAGATTTTTCATAAAAAAAGCTACCGTCATAGGGATTAATTCCTGAATTTCACGCCGTGTCTTTCGAAGAATGGCAAAATTACAAAAGCCCCACTGCTTTCACAATGAGGCTTTTTTTGCGCCTCCTCTTGGGCTCGAACCAAGGACCTACGGATTAACAGTCCGCCGCTCTAACCAGCTGAGCTAAGGAGGCATTATATTTAAAAAACGCTTTGCTCTGTCGTTTGGTTTCTGCTTTTGGAAACCCTTCCTCAAAAGAGCGGTGCAAAGTTATGGTAACCGCGATAAAAATGCAATATTTGCGGACAAAAAATTTTAAAGTATTTCTTATGAGTTTATTAGCAGTTGGCACAGTTGCCTTTGATGACATTGAAACACCCTACGGACACGCAGAAAAAGTGGTTGGTGGCGCGGCTACCTACATCACGCTGGCGGCGTCTTATTTTACAAAAAATCCAAAGATCGTCTCCGTTATCGGCGATGATTTTCCTCAGCAGGAGCTCGACTTCATGCAGTCGCGCGGCATCGACCTGACCGGGCTGCAGGTGAAAAAAGGTGAAAAATCCTTTTTCTGGGCCGGGCGCTACCACCAGGATATGAATGGTCGCGATACGCTGGATACCCAGTTGAATGTTTTGGCAGACTTCGACCCTGTCCTCCCGGAAAATTACAAACAAGGCGTTGATTTCCTCATGCTTGGCAACCTCACGCCCGCCGTGCAGATGCGCGTGCTGGAGCAATTGCCCCAACGCCCGAAGCTGGTGGCCCTGGATACTATGAACTTCTGGATGGATACGGCGCTGGAAGAACTCAAAGCGGTCATCAAAAAAATTGACATACTCACCATCAATGATGAAGAAGCGCGGCAGCTCTCTGGCGAGCACTCGCTGGTAAAGGCGGCTCACAAAATTCACGATATGGGACCTCGCTATCTCGTTATTAAAAAAGGCGAGCACGGCGCGTTGCTTTTTGAAAACGATAATGTCTTCTTCGCACCGGCGCTGCCCCTGGCGGAAGTCATTGACCCCACCGGCGCCGGCGATACCTTTGCGGGCGGCTTCATGGGCTACCTGACCCGCACGGGCGATCTTTCGTTCGACAATATGAAGCGGGCGGTGATCTATGGTTCGGCGCTGGCTTCTTTTTGTGTGGAAAAATTTGGCATTGAACGCCTCAAACACTTGTCCAATAAAGAAATCAACGAACGCGTGGCTCAATTCGCCCAATTGGTGAACTTCGACTACGAAATGCACATTTGAACCAAACCGGAATCCGGATTGCTTGTTTCTTTCTAATCAGGAATGCGTTGTAAAAACGTTAAAGCCGCCTGATTTCTGTCGCATTTTTTTATATTGCAAAGCAAAAAGAGCAAACCCATGAGAATATTAATCGCATTTACCGTCACGCTTTTTATCGCGTCTGGCACATTCGCTGCGGGCATCGAATTTTTTCAGGGCACCTGGGAAGAAGCCCTTGCCAAAGCAAAAGCCGAAGAAAAAGTCATCTTCGTGGATGCCTACGCCGTTTGGTGCGGCCCTTGCAAAATGATGGCAAAAAACGTGTTCCCAAAGGAAGAAGTCGGCGCATTTTACAACAAGCATTTTATCAATATGCAAATTGATATGGAGCGCGGCATGGGGCTGGAATTTGCAAAAAAATACCCGGTGCGGGCCTATCCGACGCTGTTTTACATTGATGCGAATGGCGAGGTCGTGCACAAAGCCGTTGGTGCGCAGCGCGAAGAGGCGCTCATCAGCATCGGTAAGCGTGTACTGGACATGGTGGACGTAAGCGCGGATTACGCCGCCGAATACGAAGGGGGCAACCGGGAACCGGAACTCATCTACAAGTATGTTCGGGCGCTGAACAAATCGGGCAAAAACAGCCTGAAAGTCTCCAACGATTATCTGCGCAATCAGGAGAACTTGAAAACGCCGTTCAACCTGAAATTCATCCTCGAAGCAACGGTCGAAGCGGACTCAAAAATTTTCGACTGGCTGGTTGAATATCGCAAACAAATTGTGGCTCTGACTTCCGAAGATGAGGTGAATCAGCGCATTTTTGACGCCTGCGAGGCAACTGCACAAAAAGCGATTGAGTTTCGCAGCGAATTTCTGGTGGAAGAAGCCATCGATAAAATGCGCAAGCACTACCCGGAACGCCTGACAGCATTCGAATCGCAAATCTGGATGCAGTTTTATGTGGCAACCGACGATGCGAAAAGTTATGCCAAAGAAGCCAAAAAATATGCTAAAAAAGAAGCATACGAAGACGCTAGAGAATTGCAGAACCTGGTAACCGAAATTGTACAGCATTTCGAGCAGGACAGCCAGGCGATGAAACTGGCGGAAGACATCGCAAAACGCGCAGTGGCGGTGGGGCAAAGCTCTCTGTATCATCTCATTTATGCCGATGTGCTGTATCGCAATGGCAACAAATCCGATGCGCAGAAAATAGCACGCGAAGCGCTTGAAATGGCACGTGAAGAAGGCCCAACGGCGGTGCGTACGGCGCAGCAGGTGCTTCAGAAACTGGAAGGATAAATGGCAGAACAAGAAAAAACGAACCGAACAGAAATCAACACCCTGGGCGAGTTCGGTCTGATCGACCGCCTCACGGAGGGCAGGCAACTGCGCAACCCTTCTTCCGTCAAAGGTGTGGGCGACGATGCCGCTGTGATTGACAACCGTGGGCTGCTTACGGTTGTCACGACGGATATGCTGCTGGAAGGCATTCACTTCGATCTGATGTACACGCCGCTCAAGCACCTCGGGTACAAATCGGTGGTCGTCAATCTTTCGGATATTTATGCCATGAATGCTATACCGCAGCAGGTTACCGTTTCTATTGCCATTTCCAACCGCTTTTCGGTAGAAGCTCTGGAGGAATTATATGCCGGTATTTATAAGGCTTGCGAAATTTATCATGTTGACCTCATCGGAGGGGATACCAACTCTTCCAATCGTGGACTAATCATAAGCGTTACCGCTATCGGACAAGCAGAGCGGGACAAGCTGGCTTATCGCAATGGCGCTAAAGTGGGCGACCTGATTTGTATCACCGGCAATGTGGGCGCGGCTTACCTGGGGTTGCAACTGCTGGAACGCGAAAAGCAGGTCTATCTGTCTGATCCGAATATGCAGCCACAACTGGAAGAACATACGTATCTGGTGGAGCGTCAGATCAAACCCGAAGCCCGCAAGGACATCATCGAAATGTTTGCTAAAAATAAACTGGTGCCGACGGCAATGATCGATATTTCCGATGGCGTGGCTTCCGATTTATTTCACATCTGCAAGCAGTCCGGCGTGGGCGCTTTCCTGGAAGAGAGCGGCGTGCCCATCCACCCCGATGCGCAAATGCAAGCCATCAACTTCAACCTCGACCCCATTACCTGCGCGCTGAGCGGCGGGGAGGATTACGAACTGCTATTCACCATTGACCCGAAAGAGGTGGACAAGATCAAATACCTGCCGGATATTTACATCGCCGGCGAAATAGTAGATGCGAAAGATGGCGTAAAACTCCACACCAAAGGCGGCAACATCCACCCCATTACCGCGCAGGGCTGGCAGCATTTTAATGAAAACCCCACCGGGTAGCGCCCTGACGAGCGGTGAGTGGTTATCGTAGGGCGTGATCAACCTGAAGTTTCTGCGAAAAAAAGCGATCTAGCTGGCGTTCCCATTCTTCGTCGCTCTTTTCGTAAAAAACTCTGAAATACTCCGTATCGCTTAAGTCCTGAAGATAAAAAAACTTTCTGCCTGCTTTCGCCAAAATAGTTGCAATCTTCAGCCAGTTTTTCCAAAATATTTTATCATGCTTCAGTCCTTCCAGAACTATTTTTTCCAGTAGTTCCTTTTTACTGGTCTTGAAAGTCCTTTCTCCCTGGGGTGAGATCAAGCCAAAAGAAAAGGGAATATCGTTTAAGTGATTAATTATGAAGTTAATGTTTTTCGGTGTTAATCGGATTATTCCGGCAAATAAGGTTTCATTTGGCGAAACTTCCACTTCTAACTCGAACAAAGCACTTTTTTCAAGATGCATCCTATATTTATAAAAAAGCCCCTTTTTCGTTCTGATTTTGTTTTTCGCTTGTGGATACTCCTCAATTAAAATCAAATAAACTTTGTGTTCTGTCATGGAAAAGCCCAGGAAGTCTCTGAAGAGAGCGCCCATATCTCTTTGAAAATATGCCTTTTCTTTTACCTGAAGAACACTCAGTAAATCAATTTTCTCCTTGTCTTTTAGAGACAAAGAAATGATATTTGATTCAAGGTTTAAATCATCCAGGTTTAAAATGTTATGATGAATTTCAAAGTTGATCATTTTTTCTTCTTCTTTGGAAAAAATCCATGCCCTTTAAGTTTTTTACCGTGCTTCCCATAGTTGAAATGGGAACCTTGATCTATATAAAAGCTTCCGTCATCTTCCCGAATGCTAAATAAACTTCCCAGCCACTTAAAAATATACAACCCCTTGTTTTGTTCGCGCCTTAAACCTTCTCTTTTCCAGGCTTCACTGCCTTTATTCCTGATAGATTCTGTAGGATGAGTGACTACAGGAATGTCCAATAGTCTCTTAATCCCTCTGAAAGCTGATCGCCTGGATTCAAAAGTATCACTTCGATGCTGTACGTCTTTTTCAGATTTTCCAATCATATTGAGGAAAAAATAAAAAATAAATCATCTAAGACCACAAAAATGTAACGTAATCGTTTTTGGTGATAGTTCCAATGCCAGAAAAAATATATTGTCCACGCTAACTTGAAAGTCCAGACAAAACCTCATAAGCCGGCTGGAGTTTGCTCACAACTCCTTCCTCAACCTCGCCACCGGAATATTCAGTTGCTCGCGGTACTTCGCTACCGTGCGGCGGGCAATGTCGTAACCTTTATCCTGCAGTAGTTTCATGAGTTTCTGATCGGAGAGCGGCTTGCGCTTATTTTCTTTTTCGATGATCTCGCCCAGCACTTTTTTGACCTCCAGCGTGGACACTTCTTCGCCTTCCTGCGTTTGCATGCCTTCGGAGAAGAAGCTTTTCAGGCGCTTGGTACCGAATTCCGTCTGCACGAATTTACTGTTCGCTACCCGCGAGATGGTCGAGATGTCCAGCCCGGTGATGTCCGCGATGTCCTTCAGGATCATCGGGCGCAGCTTCTTCTGATCGCCGGTCAGGAAAAAATCATACTGATACTGCAGGATGGCGTACATGGTGTTGTAGAGCGTCTCCTGCCGTTGGCGGATGGCGTCGATAAACCATTTTGCCGAGTCGATCTTCTGCTTGATGAACATCGCCGCTTCCTTGTCCTGTTTGCCCGCTTTTTTTTGGCGCGCTTTCTTGGCGTAGTCCTTCAGCATGTCCTGATAGTGGCTGTTGATGTGCAGGTCTGGCGCGTTGCGCGAATTGAGCGTCAACTCCAGCTCGCCGTCGCGATTCATGATGATAAAATCCGGTACGACGTAGTTGGTGGAATTGGAGGTGTTGCCGGCATAGCCGCTGGCGGGTTTCGGATTGAGCTTTTGTATTTCTTCGATCGCCTCTCGCAACTCATCCTCGGTCACTTCCAGTTGCCTGACCAGTTTGTCATAGTGTTTCTTCGTGAATTCTTCGAAGTGGTTTTCCACAATCCGGTACGCCAGGTCCAAAATATATTGCTCGCCGATGGGGGCATCTTCGTGTTGTTCGATTTTCAGCTCCAACTGAATGAGCAGGCACTCGCGCAAGTCCCGCGCACCAATGCCCGGCGGATCAAAGCGCTGGATTTTGCTCAGCAATTCATTGATCTCCGCTTCGTCCGTGCTGATATTCTGTGCAAACAGCAAATCATCCATGATCGAAACCGGGTCGCGCCGCAGGTAGCCATCGTTGTCGATGCTGCCGATGATCTGCATGGCAATGCGCTCCTTGCGCTCGTCTTCCAGTTCCAGCATGCCCAGTTGCTCTTCCAGGTAATCGTGAAAAGAGCCCTGCACCGCTACCGGGATGGTTCTATTTTCTTCGTCCGAAGAGTATTTGTCGCCGCGCATTTTGTAGCTCGCCGGATCATCCTCCACGTAGCTGTCCCAATACTCCTCCATCTCGAACGCGTCCTGCTGATCGCCTTCGCCCTCAAAGCTATCGTCCGCGCCTTCGTACTCCGCAAAGTCATCGCGGTCGCCTTCATCCAGCGCCGGATTGGCTTCCAGTTCCTCCTTGATCCGCTGCTCCAGATTTGCCGTCGGTACCTGCAGCAGCTTCATGAGCTGTATTTGCTGCGGTGACAGCTTTTGGAGCATCTTCTGACTTAAACCCTGTCTGAGCATTGTCATAATTTTAGCCTTTTCGATGAAGCAATACGCTCTTTTTTTAAAATCGAATCGGCGGTGCTAAAGTTTGGTACTATTTACACAAAATACCTATCTTTTGCAACAAATTTAAGCCGATTCCCAGAGCAACACAATTACAGGAGCAAAATGTATGCCAATTTTTCTTAATGTGTGAAGTTTGAGTCTGGAGAACCTTAAAGGTGTGCCACGCTTTTCGCAGCCGGAATCATTTTTGAATAAAATAACCAATATCCAACTTCTTAGCCTTAATGAAAGAAAATCATTATTTTTGTACAAACCAGTTCAATGTCTGAAAAGAAACATCGCGGTCGAATACAAGCGCAAGGCGGCGGTTTGGAGGAGTCGGTAAACTGGGCGCAAGATGATCCATTGACCAAAGAGGATGGTTTGGTACTTTTATCAGAATTAAAGGAAAAGCTAAGCGACAAGGAGTTGCAAAAGCGAGCGCAACAGTTTGAACAAGCAGCGCGCTACATTGAAAATGTGGAAGGTGGTATAGATGCCATAAAGAAGAAGACGTTCCGCAACCGTAAAACAAAGGATGTGCGAGTTGACATCGAAGTTCTGGCGGGAACGGCATTTATCATTGTGCTGTTATTTATTTTGTTGGTCATTTTCGCTTTCAAATAATGAGATATGGTACATCATTTATACAGCAATTTTTTGCAGGATAAAAAAATTTACAATCTGGCTCAGGCCTATTGGGGACGCCTGTTCTCAAAGATCGCGCAGCAATATGACCTCCAACTCGTTCCTTACTTAAACGATCAAAGCGGCAATAGGCAAAAAGAATACGATGGCAACCCTATTTTCAATGCGCTCGAACCATCGCTCAACCGTGCTGTGCGCATCATTCAAATTGAACCGGAAGGCAAACAGCTAGACATTTCTGCCTGGTTGGATACTATTGAATTAGCGGAATCCGCGCCGCCTGTGCAGGAACTGGTCATTGACACGGCGCTTTCCAAAGAAAGTTATGCCATCGCCAGAAAATTTATTAGCGCCTGGCTGGGTGAAGGAGTTGCGAAGACTGAATTGGAACAGTTGATTGAAGCCGAAAATAATTCCGTAACATAAAAAATCATCAAACACTCAAAATAAACCCATGACCATCAACGAAAAACTGCAACAACTCCGCCAGGCTATGCAAGCCCACGGCGTTGACGCCTACCTCATTCCCGGCAGCGATCCGCACCAGAGCGAGTACGTTGCTGCGCACTGGCAATCGCGCCTGTGGATTTCGGGCTTCACCGGTTCGGCGGGGCTGGTGATCGTCACCCGGGAGCACGCCGGCTTGTGGACCGATTCGCGTTATTTTTTGCAGGCAGAAACCGAACTGCAAGGCTCCGAATTCAAGCTGCACAAGCAAATGGGCGCCAACGTACCCGAGCACATTACCTGGCTTCGAGAAAATTTATCCCCCGGCAGCACACTGGGGCTGGACGGGTCGCTTTTTTCCGTTGGGCAAATCCGGCATTTGCGGAAGCATTTGCAGCCAAATGATATGGACATCAATCATAAAGTTGACCTGATCGCGGAAGTCTGGAAAGATCGCCCCGCGCTGCCCACGCTGCCGATCTTTGAATTCGATGTGCAATTTGCCGGCGAAAGCCGAGCCGATAAACTGCGTCGCATCCGCGAACAAGTGCAGCAGCAAGGTGCTGCGTCTTACTTCATTTCCACCCTCGACGATATTGCCTGGACGCTGAATATCCGCGGCGGCGACGTGGAAGCGAATCCCGTGGCAATTGCGTATCTGGTCATCGGCAAAGACAGGGCTTATTTATTTATCAATCCGGCAAAAGTGCCCGAAGCCATCAAGCAGGAACTCAACAACGACGGCGTGATCGTCAAACCTTACGATACCATCGAAACTTTCCTGCGGACGCTGGAGCAATCCATCCTCGTGGATGACCGCTCGGTGAATATGCGCCTCTACGATGCCATTCCCGACCAGCTGATCGTGCGGGGCGATAACATTGCCATGCTGCTAAAAGCCCGCAAAAACGCGACCGAAATGCGCCACCTCCGCGAGACGATGCGCAAGGACGGCGTAGCGCTGATCCGCTTCTTCCAGTGGCTGGAGCAGGAACTGGCTTCCCGCTCGGTAACCGAGTACGAAGCCGGACGCCGGCTCAATGAATTTCGCAAAGCCCAGGGCGATTACTTTGGCGAAAGCTTCACCGCAATCGTCGGCTATAAAGCGAATGGCGCGATCGTACACTATCGCCCCGCTGAAAAATCCTCGGCGAAGATCAAACCCGAAGGCATCCTCCTCCTTGATTCCGGTGGGCAATACCTGCAAGGTACAACCGACATCACCCGCACCATCGCGCTGGGCGAACCGACAGATATGCAAAAACGGAATTATACCCTGGTGCTAAAAGGACACATCGCGCTGGCGGAAGCCAAGTTTCCGGTGGGTACCACGGGCGTACAACTGGACACGTTGGCGCGCATGTACCTCTGGAAATACGGTTTGAATTTCGGGCATGGCACGGGGCACGGCGTTGGCTTTTTCCTGAATGTGCACGAGCCGCCGCAGGGCTTTACGGCTAGCCCCAACAACCAGCGCGGCAGCACGCCACACGAGCCGGGCATGATTACGTCGAACGAACCGGGCTTTTACAAAGACGGCGACTACGGCATCCGCATCGAAAATCTGGTGCACTGCATTGAGGTAGAAAAAACCGACTACGGGCAGTTTTTGCAGTTTGAAACGCTGACCCTTTTCCCAATCGATACCCAACTGATCGACGCTGACCTGCTGACCAAAGAAGAGCGGCAGTGGCTCAACGAATATCACCACCGCGTGTTTAATGAATTGGCGTCCCTGCTGGACGCCGATGAGATAGCGTGGCTGAAGCGGAAATGTGATGAGATTTAATTTTGAGGTCAAAAAGCAAAATGCTGGAACCAGGACGTACAATAATGTCGTTTAAAAATTTGAGTTGAAAATCAAAATTATGAGTACGGAAGCACTGCGATTATTAGATGCAATAAGGCAATTGTCACTGAGCGACAAGCTAACGCTTATGGAGCTGATCTTCCGGGATATAAAGGAAGAAACCCTCGATAGAGCGGAGGAAGAGGAAAGGCGAAGAAAAGTAGCTGAACAGTTGTTAGTGGATTACGAGGAAGATGAGGAGTTGACAGTTTTTACGGCTTAGGATATTCTTAACCTGCACACAAGTTAACCCATGTCCGAAAATTTTACCCATTTAGACGCCGCCGGTAACCCTTCGATGGTGGATGTCGGCAAAAAGCAACCCACGCAGCGCATGGCGCGGGCGAGGAGTATCGTCGTATTGAACGATGAAATCCTGGCGCAGCTCGAAAATGAGGAAATCCACACCAAAAAAGGTCCGGTTTTTCAGACGGCGATCATCGCGGGCGTAATGGCGGCGAAACGCACCGGCGAACTGATCCCGCTTTGCCACCCCATTGGCATGGAAAACTGCCAGGTGGAAATCCACATCAACGAGGCGCGGGAAGTGGTGGTGGATTGCACGGCGAGCGTGTTTGCGAAGACCGGCATCGAGATGGAAGCCATGCTGGGTGCAAGTCTGGCGGCGCTGACGATCTACGACATGTGCAAGGCGTTTTCGCACGATATTGTGATCAAAGAGACAAAACTGATGGAAAAACGCGGCGGGAAACGGGATTTTAAACGTGGATAAAAAGTTGTTATTTGTTATTGATTAATCGGGAAATCTGGTATCTGACATCTCTCATCTCAAAGTCTAAAAAAATGGAAAAACACCAAAAACATGCGAATATTGCAAAACCGGATTACGGCTTTTTTGGTCGGAATGAGTGGTCAATCGTGGGTACGCCCTGCGGCAATATCAAAAAGCTGGCTTTTGAATTGACGCAGAGACTAAGCGAGCGCTACAGCGTGGCGTATGTGGATGCCGATCACGCAGGTGCTGATGCAGAAGCCGGACAAGGACGCGACGCGCAAAGCGCCATGGCGTACGGCGCAAAGCTGGAATACACCGATAAAATTACCTTTCACCGTTTTGATGTGGAGCAGCAATTTGACAGCTACCAATATCGCCAGTGGTTCAATGAAACCGATCTCGTGCTGGTGAATGGCAATCACTTTCAGGCGAAGCAGCAGATCGTCGTGATCGACCCGAAAAAGGAAAAATCCCTGCACAAGCGCCTGTCACAACTGACCGATGTGCAGTTGATCCTACTCGCGGAGGGCGTGGAAAATATTTTCCCATTTTTACAGGAGCATCTGGAACAAAATCCTCCTCCGCCAGAGGCGGACAGGCATCCTCCAATCTTCCAATCCTCCAATATAAAAGGCATTGCCGATTTTCTACTAAAAAAAATGCAAGCCGCTCAGCCTCCACTCTACGGCCTGGTACTTGCTGGCGGCAAGAGCGAACGAATGGGGCAGGACAAAGGCGCCCTGGATTATCACGGCAAGCCGCAGCGCGAGTATGCCGCTGATTTGCTGAACCAGTTTTGCGAGCAGACCTTCATCTCGATGCGCCCGGGGCAGGCGGTGGAAAGCACTTATCCGGTGCTCGAAGACAAATTTTTGGAGCTTGGACCTTACGGTGCAATGCTCTCCGCTTTCCGGCAGCAACCGAATGCAGCCTGGCTGGTGGTAGCGTGTGATTTGCCGTTGCTAGATGATAAGACTCTGCGTCCGCTCGTCGATAACCGAAATTGCTCGAAAATCGCGACGGCATTTCACAATCCGGAGACCCAATTTCCCGAGCCGCTGATTACGATCTGGGAGCCGCGTGCTTATCCGGTTTTGTTACAATTTCTGGCGCAGGGCTATACCTGTCCGCGTAAAGTGCTCATCAATTCCAACATTGAAGAATTGCAGGTGGCGAATACCGATGCATTGCGCAATGTGAACAAGCCGGAAGAGTTGCAGCAGGTGATGAAGCTGGTAAAAAAAGACTACATCAAAAATTAGTCAGCTTTCCGACATACTACATCACGCCAAAAAGTTGTAACTTCACTAAAAGCCCAAAACTGGCTTTACATCAGGAGCTTGTAAGTAAAACGCAAAACTTTTGTGCCGTTTTTTAGTTTCTCATTGGCAATAGTGATGTAAACAATGCTTTCTCATTTTGTCAAAAAAATAGCCTTTCCCCTGTATTTGTTTTCCATGCTGTCTTTGCAGCTGAAAGCACAGTTCAACCCTGTGGGTTTGCCAGCAATTCAAAATTTTACTAAATCCGATTACAACGCCGGTACGCAAAACTGGGCAATCGTACAAAACGAACAAGGGCTTGTTTATTTTGGCAATAACAAAGGCATATTAGAATATGACGGCACATATTGGCGTACGTCCACTTTTCCAAATCGCACCATCGGGCGCGCGCTGGCTTTGGGTGAAGGTGGACGGCTTTACGTTGGCGGGCAGGATGAGTTTGGCTACCTCGAGCCGAATGCCGGCGGTCAGTTAGTTTATGCCTCGCTGACGGAGCGTATCCCTGCCGAGTATCGCAGCTTTGCCGATGTCTGGCGCATTTTTCCGCAAAAGGATCGGACTGTTTTTTGCACTCAGAAATTTATTTTCATCCTGAAACAGCGTGGCGTAGAAGTGATACAACCTGCTTCCACCTTCTCAAACTTTTTTGTTGTAAAGGGCGAAATTTTCATCCAGGACGAATCGCGTGGTTTGTTGCGCCTGGTTGACGAAACACTTCGCCCCGTTCCGGATGGACAAAAATTCTCCGATATCAGCGTTGCTGCCATCTTGCCCTTCGATGAAGATGAACACTTGATCGTATCCCATGCGAATGGACTGTTTCGGATGCATGACACCGAAGGCATTCGCCCCTGGGAAATTGCAGCAACGAATTTCCTGCGGCAGTATCGCTCGTACAGCGCTACACAACTCCGGGACGGGCGCTACGCCATCGGTACGCCGCACAATGGACTGCTTATTATGACGCACGAAGGACAGCCGGTAATGCACCTCAACAAGGATAATGGTTTGCAAAACAATACCATTCTCAGCGTGGCACAAGATTTGGCGGGAAACCTCTGGCTGGGGCTGGATAACGGCATTGATTATGTAGAGATCGGCTCGCCTTTTTCTATCGTGCAATCGGAGGTGGGGCTGGAAGGTACAGGCTATACGTCTATTTTGCACAACGGGCAGCTTTTCCTCGGTACAAATCAGGGGTTATTTGCCACAGGCTGGCAACAGGGTGCGATGCCGTTTGATTACCCGAAATTTGAATTCATAACCAATAGCACCGGGCAGGTGTGGGGCTTGAGTAAGCTGGAAGGCGCTTTGCTGGTGGGGCATCACGAAGGCGTGTTTGAGATTCGGAACAATCGCGCGGAAAAAATTGCCGACATTCAGGGCATCTGGCGGTTTATTCAACTAAACGGGCAACCAAACCTTGCCATCGCCGG
>CAZFBU010000003.1:55970-62871 GCA_964517175.1 uncultured Saprospiraceae bacterium | reverse complement strand
AATAAGCTCGATAAGTTGTATTTCAATCACCTCCAGTACGATCTGGTGGATGGCTTCGAGCATGTTTTCGCCGCCGATGCGAACAATATTTTCATTGCGGTAGAAAGCGGTTTTGTACAACTGGATGCTGCCCAGGCAGCCGCAAAAGCGGCAGAGCCATTTGATGTATTTGTCCGGCAAGTCTCCAGCATCAATCGCATGGATTCCCTGGTTTGGGGTGGCCGTGTCACTGCTTCAGATTCGATGGCTTCGCAGAGCTTTCCCTATAAAATGAATGCATTTCGCTTTACGTTTTCGGCACCCTACTTCGAGGAGTCCGGCTACATGCAGTATCGCTATCGCCTGGAGGGTTTTGATGAAGGTTGGTCTGCTTGGACCGATCAAACCGAAAAAGAATACACTAATCTGTCGCATGGCAGTTACACCTTTTGGGTGGAAGCCCGCAACTCGGAGGCGCAACTCAGCACGTCGGCGCGTTACGTTTTTGCCATTCGCCCGCCGTGGTACCTGACCAATGTTGCCAAAGGCATTTACTTGCTTTCAGGATTGCTGGTTTTATTGGTCGTTGCGCGTTTTATTTCCAGGAGAATTCAAAAGCAAAAAGAAGCCCTGCGGGCAGAACAAGCCAAAGCGCTGAAAAAGAAAGAGGCGGAGTATCAATTGTCAAAAGAAAAATCAGAAGCGGAGATTATTCGCCTGCGCAATGAAAAACTGAAAGCTGATATTAATTACAAAACCAGCGAGTTAGCTTCGGCAACTATGCATCTCGTGCAAAAAGGCGAAATACTGGGGGATATTAAAAACGACCTGAAAAAACTGCTGCCGAATGTAGATAAAGGCAATCAGAAAAAGGTACAACAACTCATCAAAGCCATCGATGAAGACAGCCGCCTGGATAACGACTGGGATCAGTTTGAGCTGTATTTTGATCAGGTACACGAGAATTTCCTCAAGCGGCTGCGCGAGACCTATCCCGCGCTTACGCCCAAAGACCAGAAGCTCTGCGCTTACCTCCGCATGAATCTTACCACCAAGGAAATTGCGCCACTGATGAACATTTCCGTGCGCGGCGTGGAGATCAGCCGCTACCGCCTACGCAAAAAACTGGACATTGATACGGACACCAATCTCGTAGATTTTATTATGAACATCTGATGCTGCTACGCCAGTGAAAATTCCCGCCTGAGAAAATCGGTTTCTGCTAAAAGTACCATTGTTTCCCTCTTTTTGAATATCGAAAATCAAAATGATGTAGTCGTGATGTAGTCTTTTTCAGAATGATGTACGGCTGATGTAGGAAAAAACTTTGCTTTGTGTTTAATTGATAATAAATTTGAATCAGTCAAAATGAGACGCATCACCCCATCAAGCTTCATGTAACTAAACCTGGATTTTCTGAATCAAATTGATACTGGATTTATCTGGCTGCTGTGCTGGTCGCAGCGGGTAAGATAATCTTGCATTTTTTAAAAATTTAAAGTAATGTTATGAAACGAAAGCTGTTTTTCATTTCCCTTTGCTGGCTGTTCCTCAGCTTTCAGGCAATGGGGCAAGAACGAACCGTCACCGGTGCGGTCACCTCCGCAGAGGATGGACTAAGCGTCATCGGTGCGACTGTACAGGTAAAGGGCACAACCACCGGAACCATTACCGACATTGATGGAAGTTACGAGATTACCGTGCCCGGCGAAGAAGCAATCCTTGTTTTTTCTTACACCGGTATGGCACAGCAAGAGATTACTGTTGGCAACCAATCGGTGATCAACGTTATCATGTCTGTCAATGCACAACTTCTGGATGAAGTCGTCGTTGTGGGCTATGGCGTGCAAAAGAAAAGCGTTGTGACCGGCGCTATTTCCTCTATCAATGCGGATGACATTACCGAAACACCCGTGCTCCGCATAGAGCAAGCCCTGCAAGGCCGGGCAGCCGGGGTGCAGGTAACGAACAGCTCCGGGCAGCCAGGTGACGCGCTCACCGTGCGCATTCGGGGAGCGGGTACAACCGGCAGTGCCGATCCACTGTACGTGGTGGATGGTTTGCCGGTAGGTGGTATCGACTACCTGAACCCGGGCGACATTGAATCCATCGAAGTATTGAAAGACGCCGCCTCCGCAGCAATTTACGGGGCGCGTGCCGCCAATGGCGTAGTGCTCATCACCACCAAATCAGGGGTGAAAGGCAAAATGCAGGTGAGCTACGATGGCTATTTTGGCGTACAGAACCCCTGGCGTCAGTTGTCGTTGCTCAACGCACGCGAATACGCACTCATCCAGAACGAAGCGGCGGCAGCATCAGGCTTGTCTTTGCCGTTTGCCGATCCGCAGTCCTTTGGCGAAGGCACAAACTGGCAGGATTTACTGTTCAACGAAAACGCGCCCATCACCAACCACCAGGTTTCGGTAGCGGGCGGAAATGACCGATCCAATTTTGCAGCAGCGATGTCCTACTTCTCCCAGGAAGGTATCGTTGGCGGCGACAAGTCGCAGTTTGATCGCTACACCGCACGGATCAACTCCGAGCATAAAGTCAGCGATAAATTCACTTTCGGCGAAAACCTTTCTTTCTCGCAAATCAACCGACGCGCTATTCCTGGCAATAATGAATTTGCCGGTCCTTTGATGAATACGCTCAACATTGACCCGATTACGCCGCTTTTTGAAACCGACCCGGCAAGATTGGCAACCTACGATCCGAGAGCCGTAACCGACGGAAACGGCAATGTCTATGGCATCTCCCGCTACGCGACCCAGGAAGTGGTCAATCCATTGGCCAGACTGGAAGTGACCAACAGCGACTACCAACTGGACAAGATAGTGGGTAACCTGTACGGTCAGTACGAATTTATTAAAGGTTTAAAGCTGCGTTCGAGCTTTGGTATTGACCTGGCGTATGGCACCGGCAACAACTTCCGACCGGAGTTTTTCCTGAATGCCGCACAGATCAGCAATGAGTCGCGCATCGATAAATCAGTCGATCGCTGGTTCAACTGGATTTGGGAAAATACACTGGCTTACGATATTGATCTCGGCAGTCATCAGCTCGGCTTGCTGGGCGGTACCACTGCACAGTTGAATACCTACGAGAATATTGCCGGGGGCAAATCAGATCTCGTTTTCGACAATTTTGGCAATGCCTATCTGAATACAGCCGTCAATGAAGAATCCGCAACGATATTTGGCGGCGCTGCCGAGTCTGCCATCCTGTCCTACTTTGGTCGGGTAACGTACGCCTTTCAGGACAAATACCTCTTTACGGGGATTATCCGTGCGGATGGTTCTTCCCGCTTTGGCGAAAACAACCGCTTTGGCGTATTTCCTTCTTTTTCTGCCGGTTGGGTGATTTCACAGGAACCTTTCCTGCAAAACAATCGCGTGATTGACTTCTTAAAACTGCGCGCTTCCTGGGGGCAGAATGGTAATCAGGAAATCGGCGACTATCGCTGGGCTTCCACAATTGCGACGGGCGCAGGGTATAGCTTCGGCGATGGCACTACTTTCACAAGTGGTTCGATTCCGGCAACGGTACCAAACCCCGACCTGGAATGGGAAACCTCTGAACAAACCGACATCGGTATCGATGTTCGCTTCTTCCAGGGCAAGTTGGAGGTAACAACGGATTACTACATCAAGAAAACGCTGGGTCTGCTCGTGGATGCACCGATTCCGGGTATCGTGGGTAATAACGCTCCGACGGTCAACGGTGGCAACGTAGAAAACCGGGGCTGGGAATTCGCCGCCAATTACCGCGACGCCATTGCCAATGAACTTGACTTCAGCGTGGGTGTAAACTTTTCTTACAACCAAAACGAAGTAACGGCGATCAACAACGCCGAAGGCGTACTCGTAGGTGCTGGCTTTTCCACATACGGCGCGGTTTCCAGAGCAGCCATCGGCTTCCCGGTTGGGTATTTCTGGGGATTGCAAACAGATGGTTTGTTCCAGAACGAAGGGGAAATTGAAAGTTATGTAAATGCAGACGGCGGTCTGATTCAGCCGAATGCAAGTCCCGGCGATATCAAATTTGTGGACTTGAACAACGATGGCGTCATCAATGATGCCGACCGGACGATCATTGGCAATCCGACACCAGACTGGACTTTCGGCGCTAATTTCTCCGCTCGCTACAAAGATTTTGACTTTAGCTTTTTTCTGCAAGGGGCTGCCGGAAATGAGATTTTCAATGGCACTCGCCGCCACGACCTGACGTCTGCAAATATGCCCGCGCGCTTCCTCAACCGCTGGACTGGCGAGGGCACGTCCAATGACATCCCGCGCGTAACTGCCACCGACCCGAACGGCAACTTCTCCCGCATTTCCGATTTCTATATCGAAGATGGTTCCTTCCTGCGCGTGAAGGATTTGCAGTTTGGTTACAACATTCCGCAGTCTGCGCTGAACTACCTGAACATACAGCGTATCCGGGTTTACATCGCTGCGCAGAACCTGCTGACGTTCACCGGCTACAATGGTTTTGATCCCGAAATTGGCGCTCGCTCGCCACTCGATATCGGTATTGATCGCGGTATTTATCCGCAGGCTCGTTCGTATCGGGCCGGAGTAAGTGTCACATTCTAAAATTTAAAAAAAGATAGAAACATGTTAAAAATATTGCATAAATCATCATTCCTGATCTTGCTGGTACTGGCGCTCAGCGCTTGTTCGGAAGACTTTCTGGATCGGCAGCCGCTCGATCAGCGCGTAGAATCCAATTTCTACCAAACCCAATCGGACGCAGAAGAAGCCCTCATCGCGGTTTATGATGTTTTGGGTTGGAATACCGTAGTGGGCTTCCACCCGATACAAATGTTTGCAGACATTGCCTCCGACGACAGCTTTGCCGGTGGTGCCAGTCGCAACGACGCCCCGAACATCATCGAAGTGGACAAGCACGATATTCGCACCACCAACGGCGAGGTGCTCGGGCTTTGGAAGAAGTACTACACTGGTATCTACCGGGCAAATTTGTACCTGGAAAAAATTGAGGGTATTGAAGCCAGCCAAAGTTTCATTGACCGCACCGTAGCGGAGGTGAAGTTCATACGAGCTTTTTACTATTTCGACTTGCTGAAATGTTTTGAAAATGTACCCTTGCTGACCCAAACGCTGAAAAGCCAATCGGAATACGCACAGCCGCAAGCAGCGCCGGAGCAGGTTTACAATCAAATCGCTACCGACCTGGCAGAAGCTATTCCCAACCTGCCGGAGGTTATTCCGCCGGGCGAAAATGGTCGCGTGAGCAAGTGGGCAGCAAAAGCACTTTTGGGTCGGGTTTACCTGTACGTGAACGGCGTTTATGGTGCGAATCCGCAGGGTGGTGGCAAGACCATCGACCAGGCGGCAGCGCTTGCCGAACTGGAAGATGTGATTAACAACAGCGGCCATGATTTGCTGCCGGATTTTGCAGCAAACTTTGCCAGAGCAGGTGAATTTGGCGAAGAATCCGTTTTTGAGGTTTCCTACTCTGATGCCCGTCCGTGGTACGACTGGGGCTACATTCAGGGCGGCGAAGGCAACATCGCCATCCAGATGCAAGGCCCGCGCGTGGACGATCCGGGGCAGGAAGCCTACGACCGTGGCTGGAGCTTTGCACCGGTAACGCAGGCTTTGTACGATGCATTTGAGGCGGGCGATCCGCGTCGCGAAGCGACTATTTTGCACGAGAATGAGATCAATGGCGGATTGACGATCGGCTACCAGCATACCGGTTATTTTAGCAAAAAATACACGACGGTGAAAGAGTACGCGCCCTCCGACGGGCAGCCGGAACTCAATTGGGGCAACAACTACCGCGTCATTCGCTTCGCGGATGTACTGCTGATGGCCGCCGAACTGGGTAGCCCGAATGCCCAAAGCTACCTCGATCGCGTGCGCGCGCGCGTGGGCTTGCCTTCCGTACCGGCTACGATGGAAAACATCCTGCGGGAGCGTCGCGTAGAATTGGCGCTGGAAGGCGTGCGCTACTGGGATTTGTTGCGCCAGGGCGTGAATGTGGCAGATAGCCGGATTTCCATTTCCGGAGAAACCGGGCCGCTTTACCAGGGCGATGCGCAGGAGTTTGACGTAAGCTTCAGTCCGACGCGCCGGGGTTTGTTCCCGATTCCGCAAACGGAAATAGACATTTCCAACGGCTTGTATAAGCAAAATGCAGGGTATTAATTTTTTGGCAAATTTTAAAACTGATCCAAAATGAAACTATATTATAAATTTTATTTCATGCTGCTGGCCGTTGCCGCTATGGCGCTGTTGCCAGCCTGCGAACCGGAGGAAGATGCGAAGCCCGATCTCGGTCCTCCACCCACCTCCGATCAGGTAACTTTTACCTTTGAATACGACGCGAATAATCCAAACATTGTGCACTTTACCAATACGACGGCGGGCGGCTTTATCGCCCAGTGGGATTTTGGCAATGGTTCCTCCGCCGATGGGCAGGAGGCTACCGCCGCCTATCCGCTGAAAGGGGATTATGAAGTGACATTGACGGTTTTCACCCAATCGGGCAGCGCTTCCAATTCTCAAACTGTGAGTATTGCACAGACGAATCCGGAAATGCTGAATACGCCGGAATTCACCACGCTCACCGGCGGACCGGATCAACTCGAAGGTAAAACCTGGGTGATTGATGGCACCAGAGCCGGGCACATGGGCGTTGGGCCGGTCGCTTCCAAATCGCCTGAATGGTGGCAGGCACCGCCGCTCGACAAGCAGGGGCAAGGGTTGTACGATGACGAATATACTTTCAAACTGATTGATTTTGAGTTTGATCTGAAAAATAATGGCGACGTTTTTGTGAATGGTAATCACGCAGGTGATCTCGGTGGTGTACCGGGTGCAGGAGACCAATTGGTGAATTACACCTTTCCGGATGATCTGACCTGGTCGCTGACCGACGGTCCGAATGG
>CAZFBU010000003.1:38607-55870 GCA_964517175.1 uncultured Saprospiraceae bacterium | reverse complement strand
TCGGGGCAGTTTGATCGCATCGCTTTGTTCTTTGATTTTGGTGGTCCGCAGGGTACGACTTTCTATTTCGATGATATTCGCCAAAGCTCAGATGCACCGCCTCTTTCGGAAGGCGTATTGACGGGAGGCTCTTCCAAAACCTGGACATTGAAACCTGTTGCAGGCTCGCTCAAGGTAGGTCCAGCGAAGGGCAGCGGCGAGTGGTTTGCCGTACCGGAAGGCGATATCACGGGGCTTCGCGCTTGCTGGTTTGACGATGAATACATCTTCCATGCCGATGGCACCTACGAATACAAGTCCAACGGTGAAGTTTTTGCAGAAGGCTACATGGGGGTAGCGGGCGATGGTTGTATCGCCGAGGGTGATCTGCCAGCAGATGCGGCAGCCTGGGGCTCGGGTACGCACACCTTCAGCTTTGCACCGGGCGATCCGAATTTCATCACCGTTACTGGTACCGGCGCGTTCATTGCTTTGCCAAAAGCCTTTAACGGCGGCGAATACAGCGCGGCACCTCCGGCTGCGGATGCTTCGGTCACTTACGAAGTACTGAGCTACGAAAATGTGGGCGGCGTGGAGACGCTGGTTATTGCGATCGATATCAGCGGTGGCGAAGTAGGCGGCGCATGGTGGACCTTTACGCTGGAATCCAAGTAATTAGAAGTAATTTCATACATTACTTTGATTTGGTGAAGTGGCTTGCGGCAAGGAAACTTGGGCAAGCCCTTCTTTTCAAATATCAAAATTTAAAACGCCCAATTTTATGCGACTTCTAATTTTCTTTTCAACAATAATTTTGATTTTCAATCAATACGCAGCGCAAGCTCAATGCCTGGAGCTGGTCTGGTCCGATGAATTCAATGTCGGTAGTGCACCGAATCCTGCATTTTGGAGCTACGACCTTGGCACCGGCGACGGCGGCTGGGGCAACCGCGAAGTACAGGTTTATACCAGCAATAGCCAGAATGTGCGCGTGTCGGACGGCAGGCTCATTATTGAGGCGCTCAAAGGCGCAAACGGCACCTGGACTTCGGCCCGCGTAAAAACCCAGGGCAAATTCAATTTTACTTACGGCAAAATAGCGTTTCGCGCAAAGCTACCGGCAGGTTCGGGCACTTGGCCCGCGCTCTGGATGCTGGGCGAAGACATCACGTCGGTGAGTTGGCCCGCTTGCGGCGAAATTGATGTGATGGAGCATGTCGGCAAAGACCCCGGCAAAATCCACGGCTCACTGCATTCGCCTTCCAGTTTCGGGAATACGATCAATACCCGCACGACCATCGTCAACGATTTTGCTACGGAGTTCCACGATTACGAGGCGATCTGGGATGAGAATCAGATCACCTTTCTGGTGGATGGCAATTCCTATTATACCTACAATCCGGTTGTGAAAAACGATGCGACCTGGCCATTCAACGATGACTTTTTCATCATCATGAACATCGCTATGGGCGGCAATTTTGGCAGCGATCCGCAGTACGAATCGGGCAACCTGAGAAATGGCATTGACCCGAACCTGACCTCGGCACGCATGGAAGTGGACTACGTCCGGGTGTATCAGGAAATCGAAGACATCAGCATCAGTGGCGAAACGGCCGTGCAGCAATCTGCCTCGGGCTTGACCTACTCCATCTCGAATCTGGCGGATGCGACATTCAACTGGTCTGTTCCGGCAGATGCGACCATCGTCTCCGGCCAGGGTACGAATGCAATCACGGTCAATTGGGGCACAAGCCCCGGCGAGGTGAGCGTAGAAGCCATCGGGCAATGCGCTACCTACAATGCGAGCCTCATGGTTTCTCCGTCCGCAACGCCTCAGGGCGCTTCCTTTGCGCTGGATGATTTCAATGATGACAATCACGACCGCTGGACACCGGAACCGGGCGACGGCAACAGCTTTGCGCTAAATGAAGCCAACGGCGAATTGAAAGTGACCTACAATGTGACTGCACCGGCCCGAAATCCGCGCCTGACGCTGAACCTGGAGCAGTTGGTTGACTTATCCACTTATACCAAAATGCGCGTTCGGGCACGCACCAACAATAGCAGCGGCACAGTTGCCATGCGCATCGATCTGTTTGATAATACCGGCACGGCGACCAATGCTTCGCCCGTTTTTCGGCTGGAACCACTCGTGGATAATGGTGAATATGCGATTTACGAATACGATTTTGCCGGCAACTGGGCTTCCAGTTCTCCGGTAGCGGGTGCATCCGTTGACCGAACGAATATCGCCGGGCTGCATTTATACATCAATTACGGCATTTTCGGCGCACCGGGGCAGGACTCGGTTTGGTTCGATTTCATCGAAATGGTTAATCCGCAGGTAAGTTCATTGCCCACCATTCTACCGGCAGAAACGGTGCAGATAGCTCCGAACCCATCGGATGGCATTTTCCGGATCACGCTGGCAACGGAGGTCTTCAACAATGAAGAATTTACTTTGCAAGTATATGATTATCAGGGAAAAATATTGCAAACGAAGCGCTGGCGGGGCGTGCATCAAAACGTTGAGCTAAACCTGAAAAGCCAGCCAACAGGTATTTACTTTTTGAAAGTGCAAACCAGTGCGGGTATTGTGACGAAAAAACTGATTCGACAATAGTCATGTTCAAAATAAATTTGCTAAATCTCAAAAGTTTAGTAAATTTTTGATTATCAACACCTTAAAAATTATAAATCTTTGTTTTTGAACAACGCTAATAAAAAACAAAAAACATGATATTTTGGAATATGCTGCTCTTTTTGGCGGTTACAAATTTCACTTTATTCGACACAAGCAAGCCAAAAGCATTGGTATGGGCGGAAGAATTTAACGATGAAGGTTTACCAAATGAGGCATTTTGGGTGTATGACGAGGGCAACGGCTGTCCGAATCTTTGCGGCTGGGGCAATTCGGAATTGCAGCATTACACCGTGAAAAATCCCGATAACGCGCGGGTAGAAGACGGCAAACTCATCATCGAAGCGCACAAGCACGACGATGGACGCTGGACGTCTGCTCGCCTGAAAACGCACGGGAAGCAGCACTTTACGTACGGCACCGTCCAGTTTCGGGCGAAGCTGCCTACCGGCTCGGGTACCTGGGCGGCGCTGTGGTTGCTGGGCGCAAAGGTTTCCGAAGTTGGTTGGCCTGCCTGTGGCGAAATCGATGTGATGGAGCATATTGGCAGAAAACAGGGTGAAATCATTACGGCCTTGCATACGACTTCGAGCCACGGCGACACCTACAACAAAGAAATAACAACCGCCGATAATGTTGATGGCGAATGGCACATTTATGAAATGCGCTGGACAGAGCAAAAGCTGACTTTTTATCTCGACGGCAAAAAGTATTATACCTACAAGCCAAAGGTCAGAAATGCTAAAACCTGGCCATTCGATGATGAATTTTTTATCATTTTGAACATCGCGATTGGCGGTGGCTTGGGCAGTGATCCGCAGTACGAAACCGATGGCTTGAAAAACGGCGTCGATCCCAATCTAACGACTGCCAGAATGGAAGTGGACTATGTGCGAGTGTATCGATAAGGGCACGCATAGGTTTGCAGCAGAATGTAATTGTTTTTAAATAAACAGGTGTAACTAGCTGAAAAACAAATTTTTGCAACTTATTGCCTTTGCGTGAGACAAAACTGCACGTGCTATTGAACGGAAAAAGCAATCGTAAAATATCCTCAAAGCTCCGGGGCATTCCCTCGGAGTTTCTTTTTTTCCAGCCTCGAACGACCAAAAATCTAGTCAAAAACCCGCATGCATAAAATTTCCCTTGCTCAGTTCCCGGGTTGAATAGAAGGAAATTTGGTAATTTCCTGTTTTATTGAATAATTCTGCCTTGCCCATTGTCTAAAATTAAAGGTTGTTTAAAGTTCATCCTTTGATCTGCAAATGTTCATCTATGGAACCCCGCCAAAGGCGGGTAAACTCGCTTTGCCTTTTTTTCGCTCCGTAGCGCTGCTATGCAGCTCAAAAAAAGCTTCGCGAGAACCCAAATCTGACCATTTTCGATTTCAAAAACGAACTTTAAACAACCTCTCAGACAATCGCAGCGGGCGATTTCTTGCTTTTTATCAGAACTTAATCAGAATTAGTATGAAAAACATTTCTCTATTCGCAATCCTATTGCTTCTTTTAACAACTCAAGGATTTGCACAACAATCAAATACAAAAGCTGCCTACGACGAAATGCTCTACAAAGGCGTGGCGTGGCGGCTGGTCGGTCCATTTCGCGGGGGTAGAGCTGGCACGGTGACGGGCGTGCCGGACGATCCGAATTTGTACTACATGGGCACTGCTGGCGGCGGTGTGTGGAAAACCATGGACGGCGGCAACACTTGGGCTTGTATCTCTGATGGCTATTTTGGTGGTTCGATTGGTGCAGTGGTAGTCGCAGAAAGTGACCCCAATGTAGTTTATGTGGGCGAAGGCGAGCAGACCGTGCGGGGCAACGTGTCTAGTGGTCAGGGACTTTGGCGCTCTACTGATGCCGGAGAAACCTGGAAGTCCATTGGTTTGAAAGAATCTGAGCATATTGGACGGATTCGGGTGCACCCGAAAAACCCGGATTTGGTCTATGTGGCTGCCATGGGGAATCTTTGGAAACCCAACGATATGCGCGGTGTTTATCGCTCTAAAGATGGGGGCGAAACCTGGGAGCGCATCTTATTTGAAAGCGACAAAGCGGGCGCAGTGGATTTGGTGCTTGATCCGAACAATCCACGCATCCTGTACGCGAGCACCTGGGAAATCAAGCGCAATGGCTACCGTATGGATAGCGGCGGCCCAGGCAGTCACCTTTGGAAAAGCACCGACGGTGGGGATACCTGGACGAAATTGACCAACAACCCTGGTTTGCCGAAAGGCGTGTGGGGCATCGTTGGGGTGACGGTTTCGCCTTTGAATTCAAAACGCGTCTGGGCGATCATCGAAAATGAAGAGGGCGGCGTTTTCCGCTCGGATGACGGTGGTAAGACCTGGAAAAAGACGAGTGGCTTTCGCGAATTGCGGCAGCGTGCCTGGTATTATTCGAGAATTTATGCCGATACCCAAGACGAAGATATGGTGTATGTTTGTAACGTAAGTTTCTGGCGCTCAAAAGATGGCGGCGAAAACTGGGATCGAATTGGTACGCCACACGGTGATCATCACGACCTGTGGATCGCGCCGGAAAACAACCAGCGCATGGCGATTGCCGATGATGGCGGTGCGCAAGTATCGAATGATGGCGGTGAAAATTGGACGACATACCACAACCAACCGACTGCACAGTTTTACCGTGTTGTCACTGATAATCATTTCCCGTATCGAATTTACGGTGCACAGCAGGATAATTCAGCGATTAGAATTTTACATCGTACTTCCGGGAATGCAATTACGGAAAGTGATTGGGAATCAACTACGGGCGGCGAAAGTGCGCACCTTGCTCCCGATCCTGACAATCCAGACATCGTTTACGGTGGTACTTACAAAGGCTATATGTCCCGGCTAGATCACAGCACCGGGCAGACTCGTTCGACGAATGTTTGGCCTGATAATCCCGCTGGCTCTGGCGCGGAAGTGATGAAATATCGCTTCAACTGGAATTTCCCGGTATTCTTTAGTCCGCACAATCCGAAGAAATTGTACGCTGGGTCGAACCAATTGCATGTAACTTACAACGAGGGACAAACCTGGGAAACCATCAGTCCTGATCTTTCGCGCGCGGATCCTAAAACCATTGAATCCTCCGGCGGTCCGATCACGCAAGACAACACCGGTGCGGAATTCTACGCCAATATCTTCGCCGTGACCGAATCGCCACAGGAAGAAGGCGTGATCTGGGCGGGTTCGGATGACGGCTTGCTGCACGTCACCCGCGATGGTGGCAAAACCTGGACGAACGTGACGCCTCCGGGGTCGCCGAAGCTGAACATGATGAATTGCATTGATGTGAATCCATTCGTACGAGGTGGCGCTTATGTGGCGGCAACGCATTACAAATTTGGCGATTATATGCCTTATTTGTACAAAACGACCGACTACGGCAAGACTTGGGAATTGATTACCAATGGCATCGACAAAAATCACTACACGCGCGCCATTCGCGCCGACCACAAGCGTCCGGGCTTGCTTTACGCGGGCACGGAGTGGGGCATGTACATCTCTTTCGATGATGGGAAAAACTGGCAACCATTTCAGTTGAACCTGCCGATTGTTTCGATCCGTGACCTTCATGTTCGAGATAATGCACTGATCGCGGCAACGCACGGGCGTAGCTTCTGGATGATTGATGACCTCACGCCTTTCCAGGAAATGGATGCAAAAATTGCGCAAAGCGATTTTTACCTTTTTAAATCCAAACCATCGTACCGCATGGCGCAAGGCGGTGGCTGGGGCGGCGCCGATCAGCGGCTGGAAGGCACGAACCATCCAGATGGCGTAATTTTCCACTATTTTGTTAAAAATCTGAATCCGGAAGATGACATCAAGCTGGAAATACTGGAAATGGACGACGATATTATTCAAACTTATACCAACACGGCCAAAGAGCGGGCTAAAAAATTGAATGTCAAAAAAGGGGGCAATCGCTTCGTTTGGGATATGCGTTATCCGGGCTTCAAAGAATTTCCGGGCATGGTGCTGTACGCCTCGCCCAATCGCGGGCCGAAGGCTGTGCCGGGTATTTACAAAGCACGTTTGACGGTGAATGGCGAACGCGTAGAACAGGAATTCGAGATCATCGGGGACCCGCGTTTGCCGAATACGAAAGACGATTATCAGGCGCAATTCGATTTTCTCATCAAAGTGCGTGACAAAGTGAGCGAGGCGCACCAGGCAATTCTGGACATTCGCACCCTGCGCAAAGACCTGGAATACCTGACTAGCAAGCTCGAAGAAGACCCGGACAATAAAGAAATTATCGCGATGATTTCTAAATTGGATGAAGATATGAGTCTGATCGAGAATAATATACACATGACGAAAAATCAGAGTGTGCAAGACCCGCTCAACTACGGCATTCGCATCAACAACCGCCTGGCGTTCCTCATGGCGGATCAGCAGCGCGGCGACTTTCCGCCAACCGATCAGGCGGAGGACTTCCGCGGAGAAGTGACGCAGGAATTGGAGAAGGAACTGACCGATTTGAATCAACTGCTGTCAGAACGATTGGACAAGATCAATGCGGCGGTGAAAGCTGCGGGGGTTGAATTTTTACAATTGAAAACAAAGAGAAGCTAAGTTTTTTGGTAATGGATCAAAACAGTTGGTCGCTTGCTCAGATTTTGCAAATCTCCAAGATTTACGAAATCCCATCCACTGGTTTGATCCACGACCCGTTTTTTCTAATCAAAACATTGAATTCGTATGAAAAACGCATTAAAAATCCTTTGCCTATTTCTGATTTTACCGGGACTGCTACTGGCGCAGGAACGCTCAAAAAAAGAGCAGAAAGCGCTGGACGAGCGCATTACCAAACTCAAACAAGAAGTTATCGAAAAGATTGATGGCAACGCCAAAATGGCGCAAGTCATGGTGGACAAAGTGTTCAGCTTCGCGGAGCTTGGCTTTCAGGAAGTGGAAACATCCAAGTATCTTACCGGCATTCTGGAAGAAAACGGTTTTGAAATCGAGCATGGTATCTCCGATGTACCCACGGCCTGGTGGGCCAAATGGGGCAACGGCAAACCCGTCATTGCCATTGGCAGCGACCTGGACTGCATCCCAAAGGCATCGCAAAAACCGGGTGTGGCCTACCATGATCCGATCGTGGAAGGAGCGCCCGGGCACGGCGAAGGACACAACTCCGGTACTCCACTAAATATTGTCGCTGTTTTAGCAGTGAAAGAAATCATGGAGCGCGAAAAAATTCCCGGTACGCTGATCGTTTGGCCCGGTGTAGCGGAAGAACTCGTTGGTACCAAAGCCTATTTCACCCGAGATGGCTACTTCGACGAAGTCGATATGTGCATTTTTACACATGTAAGCGACAATCTGAGCGTTTCTTACGGGCAAGCCTGGGGCACGGGTTTGATTTCGGTCGAATACGAATTTGAAGGAGAAGCAGCCCACTCGGCAGGCGCTCCCTGGCGTGGGCGAAGTGCGCTCGATGCCGTAGAACTGATGAGCATTGGCTGGCAATATACCCGCGAGCACATTGATCCGATTCAGCGATCACACCATGTGATTAAAAACGGCGGCGACCAACCCAATGTGGTGCCTTCCAAAGCCTCCATCTGGTTTTACTTCCGGCACGTGAATTATCCCGGCATTATGGATTTGTACGAACGTGGCAACAAAATCGCCGAAGGCGCTGCTCTGATGACCGGCACGACGGTGAAGCGCAAAGTGCTGGGCTCTGCCTGGCCGCGCCATTTCAATCAGGTCATTGCCGAAACGATGTACGAAAATATCAAGCAGGTTGGACTACCCGAATGGAGTAAAGAAGACCAAATGCTGGCGAAGGCGTTGCAGGCAGAAGTGGGTGCCCGCGATACGGTCGGATTGGATATGGAACTCTCAGAAATGGGGCTACCGGTCACTACACCTCGCAGTGGCGGCTCCGATGATATCGGCGATATTTCCTGGAAATTGCCAACCGTGACCATGCGTTTTCCATCCAATATTCCGGGCTTGCAGGGGCACCACTGGTCGAACGCCGTAGCCATGGCCACGCCGATTGCCCACAAGGGCGTGGTCGCCGGCGCAAAAGCGGAAGCAATGACGCTGCTCGATTTTGTTTTGCAACCCGAATTGGTGGATCAGGCGTGGGAATATTTCCGTAAGGAGCAAGGCATGAAGCAGGAATACATCCCGATGGTAAGTGAAGAAGACAAGCCAGCGGTTTATCTGAATACAGAGATCATGCAGGAATTTCGGCCACAGTTGGAAAAATTCTATTATGATGAAACAAAATATGGTTCTTATCTGGAGCAATTGGGTATCAAATACCCGACCATTCGCACCAAAGGCGGTATGAAAGACTCCACCAGTGGTAAGCGATAAAAACCCATAGCGTTTTGGGGTGTTGGATAAGTGAGTTTTCGATCATTCAACACCCCATTACGTCTGTAAGCTTATGCGCAAATTTGCAATTTCTGACATTCACGGTTGTAAAAAATCATTTGAAGCTTTATTGGATAAAATTGCTTTCTCTACCGAAGATGAGCTCTATCTGCTCGGCGATTATATCGATCGTGGACCGGATAGCAAGGGGGTTCTCGATTCGATCTTTGCTTTGCGGAAAGCGGGCTACCAGGTCCATTGTCTAATGGGCAATCACGAATTGATGATGCTCAACGCGTTTGCGGATGATGGCGATATCGAAATGGATTTCTGGTTGGAAAACGGTGGTGTCGCCACGATTAAGAGCTTTGTGGCAGAAGACGGCAAGCCCGATATCCCCAATGAATATTTCGCTTTTGTCGAAAATCTGGATTATTATTTTGAAGTAGATGCGTACATTCTGGTGCATGCGGGCTTGAATTTTCAGCAAGGTAATCCTTTTTCGGATCAAGATGCGATGCTTTGGATTCGCCAATGGTACGAAGACATTGACAAACAATGGCTCGGGACGCGCGTCATCGTGCACGGGCATACGCCAATGAAGAAAACGACGATCGAAGAGCAGTTGCGGAACTTACATAACCTGCCGGTGCTGGACATTGACGCCGGCTGCGTATATGCCGGACGACGCCCGGAGATGGGGTATCTTTGCGCTTTTGATCTGGACGAGCAGGTGTTGCATTTTCAAAAAAATGTAGATTGAAAAAGGGAGCATTCCTGCGCGCCACTTTCCCATCCCGACCTGCCGCACGGGGTTTCGCTTCGCTCAACTTCCGATTTCCAATTTCCGAATTAGTACTACTTGCCGCCAACCACAAGTACGATTTCCCCTTTCACACTCGGCTGAGCCACGTAATGTTCGTGCAATTCTCTCAGCGTAGCCGTGCGCACATCCTCATGCAGCTTGGTCAATTCCCGGCAAACGCAGGCCATTCGCTCCGCGCCGCAGTGCTCGATCAGTTGCTCCAGGCATTTTACAAGCCGGTGCGGCGATTCGTACAGAACAAACGTACATTCCAGTTCCGCCAGGTAAGTCAGCCGCGTTTGTCTGCCCTTTTTATGCGGCAGAAAACCTTCGTAGTAAAATTTGTCACACGGTAAACCAGAAGCCACCAGCGCCGGCACGAAAGCGGTTGGCCCCGGCAGGCATTCTACGCGCACGCCCGCCTGCACGCACGCCCGCACGAGCAGGAATCCGGGATCGGAAATACCCGGCGTACCCGCATCGGAAATGAGGGCGAAGGTAGCGCCGCTTTGCAACTGTTCCGTTAGCCCTTCAACGATACCGTGCTCATTGTGTACATGGTAAGAACGCACCGGGGTAGAAATGTCGAAGTGGTCGAGCAGTTTTTTGGAAGTGCGGGTATCTTCTGCCAGGATCAAATCTACCTCCCGGAGTATGCGGATGGCCCGAAGCGTCATGTCTTCGAGATTGCCGATGGGAGTAGGTACGACGTAAAGCATGAGAAGATATTTATTCGATCAGGGCGGATCGCCTATTCTACCGGGAGCAACTCAAAAGAATAGCTCTCCATGATGACGTTTGCCAGCAGTTTTTTGCAGGCAGCTTCCACCGTTTCGCGGGCGGCGGCTTCCGATTCGGCTTCCAGCGTCATGGTAATGTGTTTGCCAATGCGTACGTCTTCCACACCGTGAAGGTGGACGTGGTGCATATTTTTAGCAACGGTTTTGCCCTGCGGATCGAGCAGTTCCTTGAGCGGCATGATGTCTATTTCGGCAACGAATTTCATGTTGTTTTGAATTTGCTGGTTTGCCGATTTACTAGCGTTTAGTAAAAACCTTCCCGATAGAAATCAGCACGTAAGTGAAAATAATCATCGCCGGCGCTGCTTCCCGCAAAAAGAGCAGCAAGGCCAGCGATACGGCCGCAAAGATAAATTTTATCTCATTGCCTTGCCACTGAAATCGCTCAAATTTCAAACTAAACATCGGCAATTCCGACACCATGAGCAGGGAAAGCGCGGCGAGGCATCCGTACAGCAGCCAGGGCTGAAGCACCATTTGGCGCAAGCCGAAGGAGTCGAAATGCGCGACCAGCATCAGTCCCAACACAAATATCGTGGCGGCGGGCGTTGGCAATCCGAGGAAAGAAAGCGACTGCCGGGTGTCCAGATTAAATTTGGCGAGGCGATAGCAGGCAAAAACCGGAAAAAGAAAACCCGGCAAGGCAAAAGCGTTGAATGCGGCGCTTGTGGTAGTTGGCGCAGCGCTCAGCAGTTGGTAGAACACCGCCCCCGGCACGACGCCGAAGGTAATCATATCCGCCAGAGAATCGAGCTGCTTGCCCAGTTCCGATTTTACCTGGAGGATCCGGGCCAGGACACCATCCAGAAAATCGGCGAGCAAGCCCAAAGCCACGAAAAGTGCCGCCATTGGGTATGCCCCGGCAAAAACACAGGCTACCGCACAGCAACCGGCAAAAGCATTTGACAAGGTAATGAGATTAGGGATGTGTTTTTTCATAAATTCTATCCTATATTTGGCATTGGTAAAACTGTTAAAGCCTGTTAAAAAATGGTCATTTGCGAAACAACCGACCATTTTGCATACGCGATTTGCGTACATTCCACGTTTATAATGCGTTATATTGGAGCAACTGTCTTCTCTGAAAAATAATGAAACGCCCAAAATTTCTACCAATCTACAAAAATACGGAAAGACTATGAGGCTGATTTACGCTATTATCATTAAGCTCTGCTTATTTGTTACGGCACTGACCGCACAACCTGCAAACAATACCTGCGACACCCCGATACCGGTGCCGCAAACCGGCAACTGGTGCTCGGATGTAGGCGAGTTTTCAAATGCAGGTGCAACTCCCTCCGGATACGAAGCCGCTACCTGCTTTTCCAATGCCGGCAATGACGTTTGGTTTGAATTTACGCCCATCGCTACCGATGTCACCATCACTATTGTGGGCGCAACCGATCAGGGACGAGGCGGTACGCTGCGCAGCCCGGAAGTGGCGCTGTACTTTGGTGATTGTGGCGGCACTATCAACCAGGAGCAATGCGCGAGTGATACGCGCGGCAACAATGTCATTGAATTGTACAAAGGTGGCTTAGCTGTCGGCGAAAAATACTTCATCCGCGTGCAGGGCCGAAATGGCAATACCGGTACCTTTCAGCTTTGCATCAACAACTACAACCCGCCTACCCGCCCTGGTTCTGATTGTAACATCGCCTCTTTGCTTTGTGATAAGACGGGATTCGTCGTCCAGCAGGTATCCGGCGCGGGCAATGACCCTACCGAAGCCAATGATGCCGACTGCCTCAATGGTTTCCCCGGCAACGTTGAATCCAATTCTACCTGGTTTTCGTGGACGGCAGCCACGGATGGTTCGCTGACCTTTGTGCTCACACCGCTCAATCCACCGGACGACCTCGACTTTGTGGTCTATGAATTGTCGGAAGGCGCCCTGAACTGCGATAACAAGCGCGTCATCCGGTGTATGGCTTCGGGAGATTTCAGCTTTCCCAGCCGGTGTATGGGCCCAACCGGGCTGCGGGATAATTCCACCGATGATTCCGAGCCGCCCGGCTGCAACGATTCGCGGCAGGATAACTTCCTGGCACCCATCCAAATGGAAGCGGGCAGGAGCTACGCCCTGATGATTAACAATTTCTCGGCTACGGGCAATGGCTTTCGCATTGAGTTTGGCGGTACGGGGGAATTTCTGGGGCCACAGGCGGATTTTATCATCGAAGACTCCGATACCACCGTTTGTGTAGGGGAGGAGATTTCCTTTACCGACGCCTCCAGCTTCGGGTTGGGAACGATTACGAATTGGGAATGGCAATTTGGCCCAACGGCCAGCCTCACGAATTCTATCGATCAGGATCCGCCGGCAATTTCGTTCAACCGGGCGGGCACAAAGTCTATCGTGCTGAGCGTTACCAGCGACAAGGGCTGCACGGTCACTGCCATTAAAACCGTGACGGTGGAATGCTGCGGCGAGCATTTTGATGTGAATGGAGAAATTTCTAACCTGACCTGCCCCGATGCCGATGATGGTGCCATCGACCTGACTGTTGTCAATGACTATGCCCCTTACGAATATATCTGGAGCACCACCGAAACAACCGAAGATATTTCCGGCTTGGCAGTGGATACCTATTTCGTCACCATTACCGACCAGGCGACCTGCGATACCATTGTCAGCTTTGAAGTTGCAGCACCGCCACCTTTTAATATTGACACCCTCATCACCATGCCAACCTGCGGGGGCGGCACGGACGGGGCCGTCACCCTGAACCTGAGCGGCGGTACCGAGCCTTACGAATTCAACTGGCAAAACGCCGGCTTCTCGCCAAATAACAGCCTGACCGATATTCCGCGTGGCGACTACGATGTGGTCATCCGCGATGGCAATAATTGTGAAATACCAATGGTCATTCCGGTGCGCGAACTCGAATTGGTGCTCGACCCTTCGGTGCAGGCGATTGTGCAGCCCAGTTGCAATGGCTTTTCCGATGGCTCCATCGAGGTGATTGTTGCCAATGGACTTGGACCTTACGATTACAACTGGAACGACGGATTGGGTTTTCGGGATGAAAACTCCCTGGCGGGTCTTAGCGCAGGTGTTTACAACGTGCAGGTACGCGACGCGAATCTGTGTGAAGGTAATTTTCAATTCAACATGGAAGACCATCCTCCACTCTCATTGGATTTCAATGTGCTGAATGCGAGCTGCAACGGCATACCCGATGGCAGCCTGGCTGCGATCGTTGCCGGAGGCTTCGGGCGATACAGCTACACCTGGAATAATGGCGAGACGAAAGATTCCCTTGTCAATTTACCGGCAGGCAACTACGCGCTCACCGTTCAGGATGAAAACCAGTGCGAGATCAATGGTGAAGTTGCCATCATCGAACCCGATGCCGTTCGCGTGCAGGTAGCAGGTCTCCTGAACCTACTTTGCAATGGCATACCGACCGGTTCCGTGACATTGAGTGGCAGCGGCGGCACCGAGCCTTATCTTTTTGCCGTTGGCGACAATGCCTTCCAACCTGCGCCGGTTTTCGATAACCTGCCCGCAGGCACTTTCAATTTCACCATTGAAGATGCGCAGGGATGTCGGGATGCGGTGGAAGCGACCCTTACCCAGCCACCGCCGCTGACCGTGGACGCAGGCGATGACCAAACGGTGGAACTGGGCTACACAGTGGATTTGTCGGCAATTGCCAGCGAAGGGGGTGTCGTTTTCAACTGGAGCCCTCCCGACGGGCTGTCCTGCACGGATTGTCCGCGACCGGAAGTAATGCCGGCACGCACCACCACTTACACGATTCTGGTGTCCAATGGAGATAATTGTACCGCTACGGACTCCGTGACGGTCAATGTAACCGTTAATCGACCTTTGTATGTTCCGACGGCTTTTTCACCGAATGGCGATGGATTCAATGATCGCTTCACGGTTTTTGGCGGCCCGGGGGCGCGCATCATACGAAATTTGCAGGTGTATGATCGCTGGGGTAACCGCGTTTTTGAAGCCAGAAATGTGCCGCTCGGGCAGGAGCAGTACGGCTGGGACGGCAGGTTCAATGGCGAACTGATGGCGCCCGGCGTGTTTACCTATTTTGCAGAAGTCGAATTTATTGACGATGTTGTGGTGCTGGAAGAAGGAGATGTGACGATTGTGCGGTAGATTTGTAGGATACAAATCTGTGGAAAACTATTGTCAAAAAATCCAACAAAAAAGTATAATTTAGCGTTACTTTAAAACATAAATTTTTAAGTTATGCCTGTAAGAACTGACTTATTTCTAGGAGACAGTGAAAATATTTTAAAAACCATACCTGATAATTCAATAGATTTAATATTTACATCTCCCCCCTACGCGGATCAAAGAAAGAACACATACGGAGGAATTCACCCAGATGAATATGCAAATTGGTTTTTGCCAATTACAAAAGAGTTGTTTAGAGTATTGAAGCCTAAAGGCACATTTATACTAAATATTAAAGAAAAGGTTGTTAAAGGAGAAAGAAGCACTTATGTTTTAGAGCTGATACTGGAGATGCGTAAACAAGGTTGGCTTTGGACTGAAGAGTTCATTTGGCATAAAAAAAATAGTTATCCGGGAAAATGGCCGAACCGTTTTCGCGATGCATGGGAAAGGCTAATACAGTTTAACAAGGAAAGAAAATTTAACATGTATCAAGAAGAAGTTATGGTGCCAATGGGTGATTGGGCAAAAAGTAGATTAAAAAATTTGAGTGATACAGATAAAAAAAGAGACAATTCAAAAGTGGGAAGTGGTTTCGGAAAAAATATCTCAAATTGGGTAGATAGAGAAAAGGCTTATCCAAGTAACGTTTTACATCTTGCGACAGAATGTAATAATAAAAATCATAGCGCTGCGTTTCCAGAAAATCTTCCGGAGTGGTTTATCAAATTATTTACAAAAGAAGGTGATACTGTACTTGACCCATTCATGGGCTCTGGTACAACAAATATTGTAGCAAAGCGAATGGGAAGAAATTCGATAGGTATTGAAATCATGCCGGAATACTTTAAGATAGTGAATAATAAAATTAACCCTAAGCAATTATCATTATTGGAGCCAAAAGAAAAATATGAAAAAGGTGAGTTTACAAGACGTGTCTTTGTACATTGAAGAAAATATTGGGGTTTTTCATCAAAAGCGAATCGATAGTCTGAATAAATTGAAGTTAAAGACTGTTCTTAAAAAGAAAAATCCATACCTTTTTAAAGTAAAATATCTCTCCACGGCCCAAGATATTATACAAGCTCTAACTGACGCCTTTATCTCATCCAATGAAGAAACAATTTTTGGTGATTGGCTTGAAGGGTTGGCGATTTTTATAAATGAAAGAGTTTTTGATGGAAGAAAATCAGGGATTACAGGAATTGACCTCGAGTTTGATAAGGATGCAAAAAGGTATATTGTAGCAATAAAGTCTGGCCCTAACTGGGGTAATAGCCGTCAAATCGCTAAAATGAAAGATGATTTTAAAACCGCTAGTCGAACATTACGGACAAGTAATTCAGGAATTCAAGTAATCGCAGTGAATGGATGTTGCTATGGAACAAACAAAAACCCTGATAAAGGAGATTATTTCAAGTATTGTGGCCAAGAGTTCTGGGAATTTATTTCTGGCGATTCTAATCTTTTCATTGACATAATCGAACCTCTTGGTCATCGAGCAAAAGAAAAAAATGAAGAATTCCAAGATTCCTATTCAAGGATGATAAACAAGTTTACCAAAGAGTTTACAATCGAGTTTTGCGACGATGACGGAGCAATCAATTGGACAAAATTGGTGAAGTTTAATTCTGGTAAATAATGGGAAAGGATAATCTTCTTTGTTTTTCATAAAAGCTATTTTTTAGTTCCAATTTCTACCCTGAAAAACTAAAAAGCCAAAGGAATTCAAAATGAGCAAATTCAAATATATTGGCTGGTCATTTTTGCTGTTGGTTGTGGCTTGTACGCAGGACGACATTCCGAAGATCAGCGAAGACGCCAGCGTTTTCAATGTCAATGTCGAAACGGCGCGGGACGTAGAGATTATTTACAGCGACTCGGCGATTGTGCGGGTGCGCATTGAAGGCCCCACCATGCTCTACCATGTGGATACCCGCGAGCCAAAGCAGGAGTTTACGGATGGGGTAAAGGTTGATTTTTTTGACGCGGATGGGCAAGTGACCAGCGTACTGACCGGCAAATACGGCATTCGGCACGAGAGCGCGGGGCTGGTGACGGTGCGCGACAGCGTAGTGTGGCAAAGCATCAAAGGAGAGCGACTGGAAACGGAAGAGCTCATCTGGGATGAGCGCCAGCAAAGAGTTTATAATCATAAATTTGTGGTGGTAACCCGCCCGGACGAAATCATCATGGGGCATGGCTTCGAAGCCACACAAGACTTCAAGCAGGCAAAGGTGAATGCGGTAACCGGGCGCATTCGCACCGAAGAACTCCGTAAGGAAATACAGTGATGCTTATATTTTGGATCATACTCTTTTTGCTGCTCTCCGCGCTTTTCTCCGGAACGGAAATCGCTTTTGTTTCCGCCAACAAGCTGCGCATTGAACTAAAAAAGAAAAAACACGCGCGCCGGGGCATCATTTTGTCCGGCTTTTATGAATACCCGTCTGACTTTCTGAGTACGCTTCTGGTGGGCAATAATGTCGTGTTGGTTGTTTTTACCTATCTGATGACGTTCGCTCTTTCGCCTTT
>CAZFBU010000003.1:35383-38507 GCA_964517175.1 uncultured Saprospiraceae bacterium | reverse complement strand
GACCGCACTTTTTCCCGCGTTGATCTGGAGCATTTCGTCAATGCTTCGCCCGGCGGAAGCGAAGAACAACCGGATATTATTGATCGCGAATTGTTTGGTAGAGCGCTCAACCTGAAGGACGTACGCGTACGCGACTGCATGATACCGCGCCCGGAAATTGAATACATCGATATCACGGCTTCCATGCAGGAACTGGAAGACCTGTTCCGGGAAACCAAGCATTCCCGCCTGATCGTCGTGCAGGACGATATCGACAATGTGCTGGGCTACGTACACCACCAGCAACTGCTTCAGCAGCCCAAGTCGATTCGGAATATCATCATGGACATTCAGTTTGTGCCGGAAGTGATGCACGTTACCAATTTGCTCAATCGCCTCATCCAGGATCAGGTGAGCATTGCCTGTGTGGTGGACGAATTTGGCGGATTGTCCGGTGTCATTACGCTGGAAGATATTCTGGAGGAGCTTTTTGGTGAAATCGAAGACGAACACGACGAAGAGGATAAAATCGAAATTCAGGTTTCGGATGATGAATACGTCTTTTCCGGGCGTCTGGAAATCGATTATCTAAATGAAAAATACCCCACCCTGAAATTACCGGAAGGTGATTATCATACTTTGTCGGGCTATCTGGTGATGACGACGGAAAACATCCCCGAAGAAAGCGTAGAAATTACCCTGGGCGACTACAAATTTATTCTGGAATCGGTGAGTGAAACGAAAATCGAAACCGTTCGCGTAATAAAGCTGAAAAAGGAAGACGAGTGATAAAGCTGGATACAAATGTCTGATTGTAAATTGAATTGATTGATTCCAACTTCCGATTTGGTATTCTTCCCTCGGAAGATGCTTCGGACGGAGTCTCTGGTGGCTGGAAACTTAAATCGCCTGCGCTCCGATCTCCGCCTTGAGCTTGTCCATGTCGCGCACGAGCAGTCGGCGGCGGTTGAAAGTCAGGATGTTTTTGTTGCGCAGTTCGTTCAAAACGGTATTTACCGTCTGGCGGGAAGTGGCGGTGAGGTTGGCGATTTCCTGGTGGGTCAGGAACTTGCGCACCAGCATTTCATAGCCGACGCGCTGCCCTTTTTTGCTTGCCAGATCATATAAGTATTCGACAATTCGGGAGCGGGAATCCTTAAAGACCAACGACTCCAGGCGATGCTCCAGGTCTAGCATGCGCGAACCCATGATTTTCATCAAAAAAATATTCAACTCGCTGCGATCCCGCATGAGCGCACGCATTTCCTCCACGCCCAGCACGCAGATGACGGCATCTTCCATGGCGTACGCAAAATCCCGGCGTTTGTCTTCGCCAATCAGCGCCAGTTCGCCAAATACCTCGCCGTGACCGAGGATCGCTTTGGTAATTTCTTTTCCATCATCGCTATACGTGCCAATTTTTACGCGCCCTTCAGTGAGAAAGAAAATCCGGTCGGAAAACTCCTCCGGCAGATAGATATATTCGCCTTTTTTATAGGTTTTATGAACGTGCTTATCCATCTCCCCTTTTGAGAGCTTGGTCGGACAGAGAATTTGCGTCACATCCAGATTTTCCAGATACCAAAATGATTGATTGCTCATTGGAATGTTGTTTTTTCATTTAAACCTTAAACACCTGTTAAACAGTCTGGTTTCTTAAAGAAAGTTTAAACATCGATGGCTCGGTTGCCGATTACGGACATTTCATTCAAAAATAGCAACTTTACGGTAAGTGAAAAAATTAGGGCAAACGCACCAAAATTAGTTGGTTATGTTTATCAGTAAGTAATAAAATTTAAATTTAGTAATTTATTTTTTATTAAATCTGTTAATCGCAGGTTTTCAATGTCTTATTTTTCTAACAATACTTTGATGCGTTTGCTCTATGAAAAAATAAAGGCATTTGCATAAATGCGAAAAAACAACGAACTTTTCGAAAAATTTGGGCAACATGACCATCGCTGCCAGAAAAATAACCTACCGCGAATTCCGGGAAATGGAATTTGATGATAATGATCCGTATTGGTACGAATTATTAAATGGTGTGCTCGTGAGAAAATCAGCGCCGCATATTTTGCATCAGCGAATTTCTAAAAAGTTATTCCGCCTGCTGGAAAGTTTTGTGCTAGAAAAAAAATTAGGCGAAGTTTTCTACGCGCCGGTTGACGTTGTGCTTAGTGCAGACAGCGCGCCACAGCCGGATTTGATGTACGTCAGCCATGCCAACGCCGCAGTTTTGGATGAGGAAGAAGGCGTTATCAACGGCGCCCCGGATTTAGTCGTGGAGATCATTTCGCCGAGTTCGGTGAAGCGGGATCGCATCGAGAAAAAAGCGCTGTACGAAAAGTTTGCTATTGCCGAGTATTGGCTGGTTGATCCTAATAATCAAAGCATCGAAATTTACACCCTGCAAAATAATCGCTACGAGTTGCTCGTCTTTGCTGATGCTACCGAAAGCGTAGCTTCCAAGGTTATTGCCGGACTTGAAATCGCTGCATCCGATCTTTTCAATGACTGAAACTGCACCTGCCTACTGTAAACTGCTCACTATTAACTAGTTCTCATCCGGGCGCAGGTCAAAACGCGATTGCAACTCCTGCAGCAGCGGATTGGTTTCCCGCATTTTCAGGTATTTCTCCTTGGGTGTCAATGGTTTTTTGACCTTGGGCGCTTCCTTGCGTTCCTGGTTGCGCATGACCGAAAACACCAGTTCCCGCTCGTGGAAGTGCGCGCGCAGGTGATCCACCAGACCGCTTTCATCTTTGATCGCATTTTCGGCAAGCGAAGAGTTGGCAATGGCGGTGATCGTTTTGTCCTCCAGCTTGAGGCTCACGTCGCTCAGGAGCAGTTTCACGGCATCCGGCTGATCGGTTTCATCGACGTATTGCTGCCAGGCGCTTTCCACTTCTTCCAACGTCAGTTCCGGAACGTCGTATCGCTGCGCCGATTCGTCATCTTCCTGCACGGATGCCAGAAGTGCATCCAGTCCGCCGTTTAACTTCGGCAAACTATCCTCGCCGGCGTCCTCATCGGCAAAAAGTGAAGGCTTGGGCTCATTGACGTGGGGCTCGTTGTAGGTGTATGTTGGTTTCTGGTTTCTGGTTTCTGGTTTCTGGTTTCTGGTTTCTGGTTTCTGGTTTCTGGT
>CAZFBU010000003.1:24841-35283 GCA_964517175.1 uncultured Saprospiraceae bacterium | reverse complement strand
CTGGTTTCTGGTTTCTGGTTTCTGGTCGCTGGTTGCTCCCTCCCGGACTGCTGACTGCGAATCGCGAACTGCGAACTGCGAAACATCAACTTCCCTTACGTCAGGATTTTTTTTTTCCTCGATGGCGACTTGTGGCTGATGCGCAATTTTTACTGCCTGGTTGATATAGGTCATTTTGATCAATGCCATTTCCACGTGCAGTCGTTTATTACGAGCTTGCTTGTATTCTACATCGCAATCATTGGCAATATTTAAAGCCGTGAGAATGAACGAAGAAGGTGTAATCTTTACCTGATCGAGATAGCGCGCCTGCAACGTATCGCTGATTTCCAGCAATTGGAGTGTTTGTTCATCCTTGCAAACCAGTAAATTCCGCAAGTGCTCCGCCAAGCCGTTGATAAACAGCTCGGCATCGAAGCCTTTTCGCAAAATATCATCGAAAATCAGCAGCACGCGAGAAATATCTTCTACCAGCAGCGCATCCACCATTTTGAAATAGTAGTCGTAATCCAGCACGTTCAGGTTCGTGATGACGTCCTGATAGGTGATATTTGCACCGGAAAACGCGACGATGCGGTCGAAAATGGACAAGGCATCGCGCAGGGCACCATCGGCTTTTTGCGCGATGATGTGCAGCGCATCTTCTTCCGCTTGGATGGCTTCATTTTTGCAGATTTCCTTTAAATGCGCCACCATATCCTGCACCTGTATCCGCTTGAAATCGTAAATCTGGCAGCGCGACAAAATGGTCGGGATGATCTTGTGTTTCTCGGTCGTCGCCAGGATAAAAATGGCGTACGGCGGCGGCTCCTCCAGTGTTTTCAGAAAAGCATTGAACGCCTGCTGCGAGAGCATGTGCACCTCATCTATGATAAAAACCTTGTACCGGCCCTGCTGCGGCTGAAAGCGCACCTGTTCGATCAGCGCACGAATGTGCTCCACGGAGTTGTTAGAGGCGGCATCGAGTTCAGTGATGTTGAAAGATGCATTTTGATTAAAAGACTGGCATGAACTGCAAGCATTGCAAGGCTCAAAATCTTTGGTCGGATTCTGACAATTCAGCACTTTCGCCAGGATGCGCGCGCAGGTGGTCTTGCCCACGCCCCGCGGTCCGCAAAACAAAAAAGCATGCGCCAGGTGATCGCTTTGCAACGCATTTTTCAGCGTGCGCGACACGTGCTCCTGCCCCACCACATCGTCAAAACGCATGGGGCGATATTTTCTGGCTGATACGATGAAATTACTCATTTCCTTTTGGTTGAAAGGTTGATGGGGTAAAGCGTTGAATTGTTGAGGGGTTGAATGGTTGATTTTACAGGCGTATTTCAACCTTTCAACGATTCAACCCATCAACCAGATTTCAAAGTTACAAAAAATAGTAGGGAGAAAGTGGCACATCCCTCTTTCACTTTAAAAGTGCGCTCAAATTCTCAGAAAGTACCCGGGCATAATTTTTCAGTAAAATACGTTTTTAAAAACCTCATTATCAATATTTTAACGCAAAAATAATCTTAAAGAAATGCCTGTAAAACGAATAGCGAAACGCGCTACAATCGTCTTACTTTGAACTTTGCGTTGGTTTCCGCGTCTAATATTCAAATAGATAAAATTATGTGGACAGAAAAAGACAACACGCTGCAGGCGACCTTCAAATTCAAAGATTTTACGGAAGCATTCAGTTTTATGACGGAAGTGGCGTTTCATGCAGAAAAAATGAACCATCATCCGAACTGGAGCAATGTCTATAACACGGTGGAATTCAAGCTCAACACCCACGACGCTGGTAATACCGTGACCGACAAGGACCAGAAACTGGCGGCGGCAATTGATAAAGTTTATGCAAAGTACGCAGGATAATTGCTAAAGATGGCGTTAAGTAACCGGACAAATTTATGGCATCGCCATTCCTTCGGGATTTTTTTATTTGACAGCCTGCCTGCCGACAGGCAGGGATTAATGCCGTAGGCATAACTATGTCAGGATGCCGTAAATCTTTGATTTACGGCATCCTGAATCCTGAAAATCCTGTGAGTCCTGTCTATTTTATTGACAATTTAATTCTGTCCGCTTACTTACTTCGAGATAACTTTATCTTTTAAATCTGCTATGAAATACACCATCCCCGAAGTTGCCAGCATCGTCCGGGGCAATTTGCTCCAGGCTTCCGATACATTCACAAACATCGAGCATTTGCTGCTCGACAGCCGGCAAGTCATTTTTCCGGCTTCGGCGCTGTTCTTTGCCGTGCATGGCATGCGCCATAATGCGCACGATTTTATCCCGCAACTGTACGCGGCCGGTGTGCGAAGTTTTGTCATTTCAGAAAAAATTTCCATTGAGAAATTCCCGGGCGCAAATTTTGTTCTGGTCGAAAATACGTTGGATGCCCTGCAACAACTGGCGGCGCACCATAGGCAGCGCTTTGCGCTGAAAACCATTGGCATCACCGGCAGCAACGGCAAGACTATCATCAAGGAATGGCTTTATCAACTCCTGCGCGAAGATTTTCACATCGTGCGAAGTCCGCGGAGCTACAATTCGCAATACGGCGTGCCGCTTTCGATTTGGCAGATTCAGCCGGAGCATGATCTTGGAATTTTCGAGGCAGGCATTTCGCAAACCAGCGAGATGGAACGCCTGACATCCATCGTGCATTGCAACATCGGATTGTTCACCAATATCGGCGAGGCGCACGCGGCGGGCTTCTCGTCCACGGCGGAGAAAGTGTACGAAAAAGCGAAGTTGTTTCAATTTGCTGACATCATTTTTTATTGCAAAGACCATCCGCTTATCGCGAATGAGCTCGCGGGATTGAATAAAAAAACGTTTTCCTGGTCGCAAAGGGAGGCAACTGACCTGCAAATTACCCAAATAACATTGCCTATCAGCCATCAGCTATCAGCTACTTTAATCGAAGGTATTTTTCAAAACCAAACCCACCAAATCGCCATCCCTTTCACCGATGCCGCGTCGATCGAAAATGCCATCCACTGCTGGGCACTGCTGCTGTACCTGGGCTTGCCGCCAAATGTGATTCGCGAGCGCATTGCGCTGCTGGAGCCGGTGGAGATGCGCCTCGAACTCAGGGAAGCGATCAACAACTGCATTGTCGTGAACGATAGTTACAATTCCGACCTCACTTCGCTCACGCTGGCGCTCAATTTTCTGGAACAGCAACGCAAAAAAGCCAAGCGCACGCTAATCCTTTCCGATATTTTGCAGAGCGGCGAAGACCAGGCGACGCTTTACGCGAAAGTTGCCCAACTCGTTGCCGAGAAAAAGATCAACCGTTTGATCGCAATTGGCAATGCGGTGCAGCGTTTGCAAGGTTTAGTTCAAAACGGAACAGATGTAAATTGCTACCCGAGCACCCAGGATTTTCTGGCGGATTTTGATCAGGTCGAATTTCAGGACGAAGCGATCCTGCTGAAGGGCGCGCGGAAATTTGCCTTCGAGCGCATCGCCGACCGCCTGGCACTGAAAGCCCACAAAACCGTCCTGGAAATCAACCTGCAAAACCTGCTGCGCAATCTCTACATTTACAGTCGCTATTTGCAACCCGGCGTGCGCACGATGGTGATGGTGAAAGCAGCGGCGTACGGCAGCGGAGCGGCGGAAGTGGCGCGGTTGCTGGAGTTCCACGGCGTGGATTACCTCACGGTGGCCTATGCCGATGAGGGCGTGGCGCTCCGCCGGGAGGGCATTCACGCGCCGATCATGGTGCTCAATCCACAGGAAGCGGGCTTCGATGCCATGCTGCGCTACCACCTGGAGCCGGAGATTTATTCCATGCGTTTGCTGCGGGCGTATGCGGTTTTTAGTCAGCACCGCCCGGGCGATTTCCCGATTCACCTGAAGCTCGATACCGGCATGCACCGGCTGGGATTTGTGGAAGAGGAATTGCCGATGCTGATCGAAATTTTACAGCAAAATCCGCAAATTCAGATCAAATCCATTTTTACGCACCTGGCAGCGAGCGAAGCGCCTGCGCACGATGCGTTCACGCTGGAGCAACTGCAATTATTCAAAGAAATGTATGAAATTATTTCAGAATCCATTGGTTATAAGCCGTTAAAACATGCGCTGAATACGGCAGGTGTACATCGCTTTCCCGATTGGCAGATGGACATGGTGCGGCTGGGCATCGGGCTATATGGTTTGGATAACTACGTCGATTTCAAGGAAAAGCTGTTTACGGTATTGACGTTGCGAGCAACGATTTCGCAAATTCATGCCCTGCAATCCGGCGAAACTGTTGGCTACGGGCGACGCTGGCGGGCGGAGCGGACGTCGCGCATCGGCACCATTTCGATTGGCTATGCGGATGGCTTGCGGCGGGCGGCGGGCAATGGAAAATTCTCGGTGTGGCTACACGGCAAGCTGGCGCCTATCGTGGGCACGGTGGCGATGGATATGTGCATGGTTGACCTGACGGACATTCCCGAAGCACGCGAAGACGACGAGGTGGAAATTTTTGGAGAAAACCAGTCCGTACTTGCATTAGCGAAAGCTTTTGATACTATTCCGCTGGAAGTATTCGCGACGATCACGGATCGCGTGAAGCGGGTTTACATTCAGGAGTAAGTTGGTATTTATTGGGTGTCGTTGTGCTTGGGTTGTGCAACCATCTCCCGGCTTTTTCGTACAATAGGTTACATTCTAAAGTTCGATACGACAATGAAACCATAAAACGATGCAACAAAATTCAGCAATATCCTTAACTTTGCACCGCTTTTCGGAAGCTTTGGCGGTGGCCAATGCGCTGCCATTGTCCAAAATTCGGACCAAACAATTAAAACAGTGCTTTAACGTTTCCAGATTCAAGAACCAAAACCAATAGCAACAATGTTACGACGCATTTTCTCTCTGGTCATTACAACGGCAGTGTTGCCGCTCTATTTATTGGCGCAAATGCAGGGAAAAGATCCGGTGTTATTCACCGTGGACGACACGCCGGTGCATTTGTCGGAGTTCAAATACATTTACAGCAAAACCAATGGCAACGACGCGGATTTTTCCCGCAAGTCGCTGGAAGAATATCTGGAGTTATACATCAAATTCAAACTCAAAGTCCAGAAAGCAAAGGAAATGCAACTGGATACCATTCCGAGCCTGCAAAAAGAACTGGAAGGCTATCGCAAGCAACTGGCTGATTCGTACCTGATTGATCGGGAAGTGACGGATAAGCTGCTGCGTGAGCTTTACGAGCGCGTGCAGGAAGACGTAGAACTGAGTCACATTTTCATTCAGGGGCAGGGGCAGGATACGCTGGAGGCTTACGCCAAAGCTATGGATATCCGGAAGCAACTGGACGGCGGTACGGATTTCGCCAAACTGGCCCGCGAAGCATCGGACGATGCCGGTGCAGCTCAACGGGACGGCAGCCTGGGTTTTCTCACGGCTCCACTGCCGAATGGATTCTATGAATTGGAAAAAGCTGCCTACAATACGCCGGTTGGGAGTGTTGCCGGGCCGGTGCGTTCCCGCATTGGCTATCACATCATTCGGGTGGAGCAACGCCGCCCGGCGCGGGGCGAAATTGAGGTAGCGCATATTCTCGCCAGAGTAAAAAACGACAACTTCGACGCTGCAAAAACCAAAATTGATGAAATCTACGCTGCTTTGCAAACGGACGGAGCCAAGTTTGAGACGCTTGCCAAGAGCAGTTCGGATGACGAAGCGACGTCCGATCGGGGTGGTTATCTGGGCATTTTCGGTATCGGGCGCTACGAGCGGAATTTCGAGGATGCTGCTTTTGCTTTGCCGGAAGACGGTGCTATTTCCGAACCGATTAAAACCAGTATCGGCTGGCACATTATCAAGCGAATCAGCAAGCGTGGCATACAACCTTTTGAGGTGGAAAAGAATCGTTTAGAGGTGAAGATCAAACAGGACAGCCGCTTTGAGCAGGCGCGCATTGCCATGCTCGAGCGCATTCGCAGAGAGAATAGCTTTACCGAAAATGAAGCGGTTCTTCAGCAATTTATAGATAATCAGGATGCCGAAAGTTTCTTTGGCTTTCGATGGGAAATGGACGCATCGGTCAAGGATGACGTTCTGCTAAGCCTGGGGGAGGATAACCAACGGAAGCTGAGCGATTTTGCCGCATATTTGAAAAATGCAACCGGCAAGCGCATACGCCTGAAAAGCCAGGGGGTGGAGGCAGCCGTCCGGCAGTTGTACGCGGAATATGTCGAAGATGTTTGTATGCGATTTGAAGAGGGGCGTCTGGAGGAAAAATATCCGGAATTTAAAGCCCTGATGCGCGAATACGAAGAAGGAATTCTGCTCTTTGAAGCTACGAAGCAGTTGGTATGGGATAAAGCTTCGCAGGATACCGTAGGTCTGCAGGCATTTCACGAAAAAGAGAAAGGGCGCTACCGCTGGCGGGAGCGGGCGGTGGTAACCGTTTATACCGTTGCGCCGGTAGGCAGAACGAAAGCTCAGCAGATTCGGTCTTATGTAGAAAAAAATGAGGAAGCAGATGGCGTGATTCGGCAGTTCAATACGGAGGAGCAGGTCATTATTACGATTGAACAAAAAACGATTGAGCGCAAACCCGAAGATACAGAAACCTGGTCGGAAGGGTACGTCAGTCGGCTGCAGGTTAGTCGCGATGGTAGCTCCAGCTTTTACCGGGTGGAGGAGGTAATGCCGCCACGCAGCAAAACGCTTCAGGAGGCACGGGGCTACATTATTGCTGACTACCAGGATTACCTGGAAAACCAGTGGGTAGAGTCGCTGCGCAAAGCATACAAAGTGAAGGTGAACCAAAAGGTATTTGAAAGTTTAATAAAAGCCTGATTGGGAGGAAGAATTGGAAGGGATGAAGATACTGCGCATTTTTGGGGGGTTGCTATCCGCCATTTGTTTACTGGCGGCGTGCCAGTTCTCTGGCGAAGCAGAACAAGGAAACCGGCTATTGGCAGAGGTACATAATAAAACGCTTTACCTCTCCGAGATGGATGGTATGTTTCCATCGGGCACCACCAGCGAAGACAGCGCCCTGATTATTAATAATTATGTGGATCGCTGGGTTCGGGAGGCGTTGCTGCTGTACGAAGCGGAGCGCAATATTCCCAGCGACCTGAATATTGATAAACTGGTGCGCGACTACCGGGCGTCGCTCATTCGGCACAATTATGAGAAAATAATGGTTGAAGAACTGATGGATTCGACCGTAACTGCCGAAGAGATTATCTCATTTTACGAGGATAATCAGCAGCAGTTTCAGTTGGAAAGCCCGATCGTGCGGTGCTATTTTATTAAGGTTTCTCTTTCTGCGCCCGAGCAGGAAAGCCTGGAGGGGCTGTGGCGAAAGAGCAATGATCCGAATAGCTATCAGCAACTGGTTGATTATTGCAATCAATACGCCAATTTGCATCTGCTGGTGGATAGCACCTGGTATCGCATTGAAGATATTGCCGTGGAATTGCCTCCCGGTACGATAACAATCCCCAATATTTCGCCACAAACCATTGACAAAAAGGACGATTCGTACCAATACTTCCTGCGTATTTTTGAAGTGAAAAACCGGAACGAAATCGCTCCGCTATCTTATGTGGAGGATCAGGTGCGGAAGATCATTCTGCGAAACCAAAAAATCAAGGTGCTCGAAGACAAAAAAGAAGAAATGTACGATTTGGAAATGCGCCGGAATAACATTAAAATTTATACGCAATGAGTGTTACAAAAGCTGGAATTTACAAAAATATGAAAAAATTAATTCATATATTCTGCATGCTGTTGCTGGCAACGGTTGCACTGGCACAAAGATCGGTTATTGATAAAGTCATCGGAACCGTTGGCGGCGAGCTGGTGCTTTTATCCGAACTGGAGGAGCAATACGCACTGATGGAATCGCAAAACGGGCAACTGCCGGAGGGCGCCCGCTGCAACATACTCGACGGTATTATGACCAGCAAATTGCTGCTCAACCAGGCGAAGCTCGATAGCGTAGAGGTGTCGGACGAAGAGGTGGAAACCCAACTCAGTGCGCGTATCGAGCGCATTCTGAGCTATATGAACAACGACGTGTCGCAATTTGAAGCCTACTACGGTCAAACGGTGAACGAGGTGCGGGAGCAATTTCGCGAAGACTTGCGCAGCCAGATACTCACCGACCGAATGCGGGGTCAGATCATGCGGGACGTAACCGTGACACCCTCTGAAGTGAAGTTTTTTTTCAACAATATTCCGAGGGACAGTTTGCCTTATTTCAGTTCGGAGGTGGAAATTGGCGAAATTGTCCACAAGCCACAAGTCAATCCGGAAGAGCGGCAAAAATCCATTGATAAGCTGACAGAACTGCGCAGACGCGTTGTTGAAGATAAAGAGGACTTTGGTGCCATTGCCAGCAAATACTCCGACGACCCCGGCTCGGCGCGCATGGGGGGGGATCTTGGCTGGACCAAGCGCGGGCAATTTGTGCCGGAATTTGAAGCTGTTGCTTACAACCTGGAGCAAGGTGAAATTTCCGAACTCGTGGAATCCAGCTTTGGCTTTCACGTCATTCAGTTGCTCGAACGCCGGGGCAACTCCATTCACGTGCGGCACATCCTGGTCAAGCCGGAAATTACCGACGCCGACATCACAAAGGCGCGCGAGCATCTCGATTCGGTACGAACCCTGATTATGAACGATTCGCTCACTTTTTCTCAGGCAGTGAAGCGTTTCTCAGATGAAGATACGCAAAGCTACAACAACGACGGTCGAATCGTAAACCCGGCCACCGGCAATACTTTCTTCGAGATTGGCGACCTCGACCCGGATATCTATTTTACCATTGATACGATGAAGGTGGATGGCATTTCCAAGCCTTTCCGCTTTTCTGATCCTCGTGGAGAAACGTATTTCCGCATTGTTAAGCTGCAATCCCGAACGACACCGCACCGGGCAAGTCTGGAGCAGGATTATTCCAAAATTCAGATGGCGGCTATTGAGTCGAAAAAGAATGAATTTGTCAATGAATGGGTAAAGGATAAAATTGATAAGACTTTTGTTTCCATCGATGCACAATATACGGGCTGCCGGGTACTGGATAAATGGCAAAATACGACCATACGACCATAATGCCCAACGGGCAGAACTATTTCGTCGCTTTAACAACCGTATATCGGGCGTATGCGCCTATTGCTTTTCCTGCCGGATGATGGCAACCTCCTGCTCGTTTAATTGATAACCCCGAATGAATTTTCGGGTGGTCGGGCGGAAGCGTAAAAAGAAGAGCACGCCAAGCGCCACAAAAGCCAGATAGATCATATTATTTTCCTTAATGGCAACAATGATCGCCAGAATATTTGCGGCTTCGATCATTGCCAACCGGATGATGCTCGTTTGCCGGTAATGATCGACCTTCTCTACCAGTCCCTGCAAAATAGCGCCCTGCGCTTTACGCTGATTATCAATGAGAAAGGCGACACCAACGGCACTCAGCAGAAAAACGAGAACGAGAATTCCCGGCGTGCTCAATGGCTGAGGCACAAGAGCTTCACCTGTATATCTTACCACAATTGCTGTGGGCGGCGCGCTGTTGCGAATGAAAAAAAGCGCTACGGCACAAAACGCAACCTGCACTGCGAATAACACATTGAAAGTAGTCTGTAGTTGCTTGAAGATGTGTTTCATCTGGATGTTGAATTTAGCGGCGTCGGTCAAAACACCATTTCCATATTTCGGCTCAATTGTTAATTTCAAATTTAAAAAAGCTTGGATTCGGATTTAGGATGTTTTACTGAAAGGCTCGTTTCATCTACGGACGAACAGAATTTCAAGCCTGAACGAACAAAGATAGGAGTGCCCGGGGAAAAAGGCAAGTAGAATTTTCTGTCAAATAGCAATAGATTCTTAAAGTTTGGTTAAAAATCTAAAATCCAAAGCATCTGCTAGCGATGGCGGCTTTCCAAAACATCGATCACATCCTGCAACTGGTAGCCTTTCGCCGTGAGCAAAATCAGGTAGTGATACAGCAAATCCGCCGCTTCGCCCAGGAAAAGCGCCTCGTTATCATCTTTGGCTTCGATGACCAATTCTACGGCTTCTTCGCCTACTTTCTGCGCAACTTTGTTGATACCCCTGTTGAAAAGCGAAGTGGTGTAAGAGCCTTCCTTCGGATTGGCTTTGCGATCCTGAATGACTTTTTCGAGTTTCCAGAGAAAACTATCGGGCTGATTGACCTCATCAAAACAAGTGTCGGCACCGGTGTGGCAAGTGGGACCGTTGGGGCGAGCTTTGATTAGAACGGTGTCATTGTCACAATCGGCAGTCATCTCCACCACGTGCAGGAAATTCCCTGAAGTTTCGCCCTTCGTCCAGAGCCGGTTTTTGCTTCGGCTGAAGAACGTCACCACCTTTTCCTCCATCGTTTTTTGCAAGGCTTCCGCATTCATGTAGCCGAGCATGAGCACTTTGTTCGTCGTCGCGTCTTGAATGATGGCGGGAAT
>CAZFBU010000003.1:22528-24741 GCA_964517175.1 uncultured Saprospiraceae bacterium | reverse complement strand
TGTAGCCGAGCATGAGCACTTTGTTCGTCGTCGCGTCTTGAATGATGGCGGGAATTAACCCTTGAGTTTTATCGAAATCTATTTTTTTGATGTCTAAATTCATGGTAGTTTGTTAATGGTTATTTGTTAATTGGTCTCCAAATAACAAGTAATAAATAACAAATTCCTCTATTGCTTACCTTCTTTAATTTTCCGATTCAAATGAGCAATAAATTTATTGAGCTTATTTTTGAACTCGTTCATTGTTCTGTCAAAAGCCTGGAATTCTTCTGTTGGAATTAAATTTCGTTGTCTGGCTGTTCTGATCCAAAATTCTGTTTCGTAAGCGGATCCTCTGCTATAATAGCAAAACATTCTTCGGTCTTTGTAGAAAAAACGTCCATAATCTTCAGCAATATTAGCTGCAATGGAATCTGCACTTCTGGTTACTTGTTTTCCTATGGTTTCTTTTGTAAACGCATCCCAATTATCCATCATTCGCCAAACGCTATTGCCAATTTGAGTTGCTAATGCATAAATTTCCAAATTTTCCAGAGACTTTTGTTCCATGTGCAAACCTGATTTTGTGAATGAAATCCTATTATTTTAGACTCCAATCACTATTCCAAGTCACACCTCCCCCCAAATAACAAAACTAATCCCCCATTAACACCTTTCACACCCTCACCGTAATCCCCTTTCCATCCAAATACTCCTTCAACCCCCCAATCCCAATCTCCCGAAAGTGAAAAATACTCGCCGCCAATCCCGCATCCGCCTTGCCTTTGGTGAAAACATCATAAAAATGCTCCATTGTGCCCGCCCCGCCCGAGGCGATCACCGGAATAGAGACCGACTCCGAGACCTTAGCGGTAATGTCGCACGCAAAGCCCTGCTTCACGCCGTCATGATTCATCGAAGTGAATAGAATTTCACCCGCGCCGCGATTTTCGGCTTCTTTTACCCAGTCGAGTAGCTTGATGTCGGTTGGGATTCTACCGCCATTCAAATGCACAAACCACTCGCCGTCAATCTCTTTCGCATCCACTGCCAGCACCACAAACTGACTCCCGAACGCCTTGGCCATTTCGTCAATCAACTCCGGACGTCGCACCGCTGCCGAATTGATCGAGGTTTTATCCGCGCCGGAAGACAGCAGCACATCCACATCCTTCAGCGATTGGATGCCGCCGCCAATGGTAAACGGAATGCTCAGGTGTCGCGAAATATCCCGTGCCAACGCCGCCATCGTCCTGCGTTTTTCGTGCGTCGCCGTGATGTCGAGAAATACGAGTTCATCCGCGCCCTGCTCGCTGTACAGCGCCCCTAGTTCTACCGGATCGCCCGCGTCGCGGAGGTTCACGAAATTCACGCCCTTCACCGTGCGCCCGTCTTTGATGTCCAAACAAGGGACAATTCTTTTTGCTAACATTTTTTCATTGTTTCATGGCTATATCGCTGCCTTGCCCGATTAATGCCAAAGGCACCCCCTTGGGACAAATCACAAAATAACACCCTTTCACTCGATCACCAGATCACTCAATCTCAATTTTCCTTCATAAATCGCCTTTCCCACAATCGCGCCGAAGCAGCCAATTTCCCGAAGTTTTTGAATTTCCGCCAAACTCGTCACGCCGCCGCTGGCAATTAATTTCAAATCGGGAAACTTTTGTAAAATTTCCTCGTACAACTGAACAGAAGAACCTTGCAGCAGCCCATCCTTCGAGATGTCGGTGCAAATGACGTTTTCCACATTTTTTTCCACATATCCACACAGGAATGTGAATAACTCCGTATTGCTCTGTTCCTGCCAGCCGGAAACCGCCACTTTTCCATCTTTCACATCCGCACCGAGAATGATGCGCTCCGCGCCATACGTTTCCAGCCAACCGAGAAATAATTCCGGATTTTTCACGGCTACCGTACCTCCGGTGATCTGCCGCGCGCCGGCTTCAAAAGCAATTTTTACATCCGCATCCGACTTTAAACCTCCGCCAAAATCAATCCACAAATTCGTCTGCATCGCAATGGCTTCCAACACTTTATGATTTATAATTCGACTCGCCTTCGCACCATCCAAATCCACCAAATGTAATCTTGTGATGCCCGCTGCCTCAAATTCTTTGGCAACTTCCACCGGATTTTCGTTGTAAACCTTCTTTTGCGCGTAATCGCCCTGCGTCAGGCGCACGCATTTCCCGTCAATGATGTCTATGGCTGGTATGATGTGCATT
>CAZFBU010000003.1:8973-22428 GCA_964517175.1 uncultured Saprospiraceae bacterium | reverse complement strand
AAAAAATTCCTCAAAATCCGTTCTCCTACCTTCCCCGATTTCTCCGGGTGAAACTGTGTGGCGTAAAAATTATCTTTCTGCAATGCAGCACTAAACGGCAAGGTATAATCCGAAATCGCGGTCGTGAACTCCCCCGCTTCCACGTAGTAACTGTGCACAAAGTACACGTACTCGCCCTCCAAATCCGGCGTTAGGATGTGATTTTTCAAATCGCGAATGGCATTCCAACCCATGTGAGGCACTTTCTCGCCTTGCTTCGGCTGAAACTTCACCACCCGCTGCGGAATGATGCCCAGGCAATCCGTATCGTTCTCCTCCGAATGCTCGCACAGCAACTGCATGCCCAGACAAATGCCCAGTACCGGTTGCGTCAAGCTCCGGATCAGATCATCCATGCCGCGCTCGCGCAGGTAGCGCATCGTCGTATTCGCCTCGCCCACGCCCGGGAAGATTACGCGCTTCGCCGCCCGGATCGTCGCCGGATCGTCGGTCAGTACTGCCTCCACGCCCAGGCGCTCCATCGCAAAGAGCACCGATTGTACGTTCCCCGCGTTGTAATTTATGATTGCTACTTCCATTTTTTTTAAGTTTGGGAGGTTGAGGAAGTTTAGAAGGTTTAGTTTTACTCGTGCAAACTCAACTTTCTAAACCTTATTCACCCGCTCAACAATTTTACAAAACGCCTTTTGTCGATGGCAACTGCATATTTTCCACATCCCTTTGCTTCGCCATCTTGATCGCTTTCGCAAAAGCTTTAAAAATCGCTTCGATCTTGTGGTGCTCGTTCGTGCCTTCGGCTTTCACGTTCAAATTGCACTTCGCCGCGTCGCTGAAGGATTTGAAAAAGTGATAAAACATCTCGGTTGGCATCTCGCCAATTTTCTCGCGCTTGAATTCCGCTTCCCATACCAGCCACGGGCGACCACCAAAGTCAATCGCCACCTGCGCCAGACAATCGTCCATCGGCAGGCAAAAACCGTAGCGTTCAATGCCCATTTTATCGCCGAGCGCCTGCGCAAATGCTTCACCCAGCGCCAGCGCCGTATCTTCAATCGTGTGATGCTCGTCAATGTGCAAATCGCCCTGCACCTGCACGGTCAAATCACAACCCGAATGCCGCGCCAACTGATCGAGCATGTGATCAAAAAAGCCCAAACCCGTGTGGTTATTGGCTTTGCCGCTGCCGTCCAGGTTCAATTCGATGCGAATGTCGGTCTCCTTGGTCGTGCGCTGCGTGCTCGCCGTGCGCGTCGTCAGTTTCAGGAAACTATAAATCTCCGCCCAATCGGTGGTCGTCAGCGCAATGAAATCTTTGACTTCCTCAAATTTACTACCCAGTTCATTTGCGCCAAGCTCCGGGTCGGTGTTGATCCAAATTGCCTTAGAACCCAGGTTTTTCGCGAGTTCCACATCGGTGAGCCGGTCGCCGATGACGAAGGAATTCGCCAGATCATAGCTGCCATCCAGATAATGCGTGAGCAATCCCGTGCGTGGCTTGCGCGTGGGCGCGTTCTCATGCGCGAAAGTTTTGTCAATGATAACCTCCTTGAAATAAATGCCTTCACTCGCAAAAGCTTTTAAAATCAGGTTGTGCGGACCCCAGAAATTTTCCTCCGGGTTGGATTCCGTACCCAAACCATCCTGATTGGTCACCATCACCAAATCAAAGTCCAACTCTCGCGCAATTTTACCCAAGTAGTAAAAAACCCTGGGATAAAATTCAATTTTATCAAACGCATCCACCTGATAATCATGTGGTTCCAGCACCAGCGTGCCGTCGCGATCGAGGAAAAGTATTTTTTGCATTCCTTTTACATTTATCATTTTAAATTTTGCGGTTCCGGTACAAATTCCACCAATGCCTGCACCAATGCCTCATTCTCCTCCGGCGTACCCACCGTAATGCGCAAGCAGCCCGCGCACAGCGCCACATTCGAGCGGTCGCGCACGATGATGCCGCGCTCCACTAAGTATTTGTACGCGCCCCGCGGGTCATCCATTTTTACCAACAGGAAATTCGCATCCGACGGATAAATCCGCTGCACGTATTCCAGACTCATCAAATACTGCTGCAACAGCGTCCGCTGCCCGATGATGGTTTGCACCATTTGCGCTTGCTTTGCCTTATTTTGCAGAGCTTCCAGCGCGGCAGACTGCGTGAGTTGGTTGATGTTGTACGGCGGTTTCACCTTATTGAAATACGCAATGATTTCCTCGGAAGCGAAAGCCATGCCCAAACGAATGCCCGCCAAGCCCCAGGCTTTGGAGAAGGTTTGCATCACCACGAGATTCGGAAACTCCGATAATAATGCTGTACAACTTTTTTGTGATGAAAAATCAATGTACGCTTCGTCAATTGCTACAATGCCCGGAAATCCCGCCGCCAGCGTGCGGATCAGCTCCGGCTTGACATTGTTGCCCGTCGGATTATTCGGACTGCAAATAAACAACAATTTCGCGTGTTCGTCGGCAGCAGCCAGAATCGCCTCCACATCCGGCTGGAATTGTGGCGCTAACTCCACCGTTTTGATCGCCACATTGGCGATATCGGCGGACACCTGGTACATGCCATAGGTCGGCGGCAGGGTGATGATGTAATCTTCGCCCGGCTCACAGAAAATGCGCACCAGCAGGTCAATCGCTTCGTCGCTGCCATTGCCCAGGAAAATCTGCTCCACCGGTACATTTTTCAGGGCACTGATCCGCTCCTTTAATTTCCACTGTAAGGGATCAGGGTAGCGGTTCAAACCGGTATCGAACGGATTCTCATTCGCATCCAAAAACACCTCGGCGTCGCCCTTGAACTCGCTGCGCGCGGAGGAGTAGGGCTTCAGCTTGACGATATTCGGACGAACCAGTTTATTTAAATTGAAATTTGACATTTTCTGCGTTTGAAATTTGGAATGGGAACACTTTTTACCCTTTATTTTGTTATTTTTGAAAATAAATCAATGCATTGATGACCAATAACATTCAGGCTGAAAAAATTGATCTCATCAAAATCATCGCCAGCACCGACGATAGCGATTTGCTGCACCGTATTCGGGAAGTAGTCGAAGATACGGCTCATGGCTTGTCGGGTTTGGTCGAAGAACCTGCCATGCAGATTGATGTGGAGCAGTTGAAATCCGAACAAGACTACGTTACCGAAGATGTTGCTGCGCTTCATGGTCAATGGTTTACAGATGACGATTATTTTGAATTACTGCAAATGCTGGATGGATGAATTTTGTTCTGGACACCAACATCGTATTGGATTATCTTAAAGCCGGTAAAATTACTGATTTCCTTATCGAACAATATAATTTTCTCTCTTCCGAACATAACCTGATCATTTCATCCGTAACTATTGGCGAACTTCATTCCCTGGCTTTGTAGCGCAATTGGAGCGACAAAAGAATTCAACAATTTGTAGAATCGCTTCGCCGCTTTCTGGTTGTTCCCGTCAATAGCTACGATTTGTTTATGGCTTATGCCAAAATTGATGCTTTTAGTCAAGGCAAACTGCAAGGACAACCGCTTCCCGAGGGGTTGACTGCGCGCAATATGGGTAAAAATGACCTTTGGATTGCTGCAACTACTCATATTTTGCGTGCCAAATTGCTTACCGCTGACCAGGATTTCCATCATCTCAATGACATTTTTATTGACTTGGAATATTTAGATGCCCGAAAACTTTATGCTTAAAATGATTATAACTTGAACTGATCTTCAAATATCATCAAAATCAGTGTCCTATCTCTTTTAATCTCAAACTCACCGCCAACTTATGCGCCTCCAATTCCTCGGCTGCTGCCATTTTTTCCACCGCTGGTCCCACATTTTGCAAGCCTTCCCGCGTCAACTGCTGGAACGTGATTTTCTTGACGAATGAATCCAGGGAAACGCCGCTGTATGCCTTGGCGAAGCCGTTGGTCGGGAGCGTGTGATTCGTGCCGGAGGCGTAGTCGCCCACCGATTCCGGGGTGTAATTGCCGATGAACACGGAGCCAGCATTAATAATGCTCGCCGCAAAATTTTCCGCACTTTCCAAAGACAAAATCAGGTGCTCCGGGGCGTATTCGTTAATCAGATCGAGCGCTTCGACTTCATTTTGCAAGACAATTGCCAAACTATTTTCCAGTGCCTTGACAGCAATGTCTTTACGTGGCAAATTGGCTAATTGTGATTCAATTTCAGCATTCACTTTCGCGACAAATTCCTCATCAAAAGCCACCAAAATCACTTGACTATCAATGCCGTGCTCGGCTTGCGAAAGCAGATCCGCCGCCACAAACGCCGGGTTCGCGCTCGCGTCCACGCAGACGAGCACCTCCGATGGCCCGGCGGGCATGTCGATGGCGATGCCTTCTTTGTTGACCAATTGCTTTGCCGAGGTAACATATTGATTTCCAGGCCCGAATATTTTATAAACCTGCGGAATGGATTCCGTGCCATAAGCCATCGCACCAACCGCCTGTACGCCACCCGCCTTGAAAACTTTGGTCACACCGACCAGATGCGCCGTGTATAAAATCGCCGGGTGAAGCTTGCCCGCGCGGTTCGGGGGTGAACAAAGCACAATTTCCTGGCAACCTGCCAGTTTCGCCGGTACACCGAGCATTAGCACCGTAGAAAATAAAGGCGCTGTACCGCCCGGAATGTACAATCCGACTCGTTCAATGCCAACGCTCTTGCGCCAGCAACGCACGCCGGGCATGGTTTCCACGACTTCCATCGGTTGCATTTGCTGTTGATGAAATTTTTCAATATTTGCTTTCGCGATTTGAATGGCGTCTTTCAGATTGGCATCCAAGGATGCGACGGCTTCCTCGGTTTCAGCTTCGGTCACTTGCAGGCTTTCGATTTCTACTTTGTCAAATTGCGCCGTGTAGCGCTTGACCGCGGCATCGCCTTCACGTTGAATGGCTTGCAAAATACCGGAAACCGTTGCCTCCAGAGAAGCGGTTTCAAAAGCTGGACGCTTGAGTAATGCTTGCCAAGTGGATTTATCAGGATGGATAGAAAGTTTCATATTATCTACTTCGATAAGTTTGACACGCTTTGAAAGGTGCCAAATAGTTTACACAATCATTTTTTCAATTGGAATAATCAAAATGCCCTGCGCACCTGCGGTTTTGAGTTGATTGATGATGTCCCAGAAGCGCGCTTCGGAGATCACGGTATGAATAGAGCTCCAGCCTTCTTCCGCCAGTGGCATCACGGTCGGGCTTTTCATACCCGGCAGGATTTTGATAATTTCCTGGATTTTATCGTTCGGCGCATTCATCAGCAAGTATTTATTCTGCCGTGCCTCCAGTACCGATTTAATACGGAATGTTAATTTATCAAAAATAGCCTGTTGCTCTGCTGTCAGGTTTTTATTCGCAATAATAACCGCCTGGGATTTTAATAAAACTTCTTTTTCCTCCAAACCATTTTTAAACAAGGTGCTTCCGCTACTCACCAGATCGCAGATGGCATCCGCCAGCCCAATATTTGGCGCAATTTCCACCGAACCGGAAATTTCATGAATGTCCGCCTGGATATTGTGCTCATTCAAAAAGATTTTCAACGAATTTGGATAGGAAGTCGCGATGCGCTTACCATTAAACCAAACAGGCCCCTCGTAATCATCCGTATTTTTAGGAACTGCAACCGACAAGCGACACTTGGAAAACCCAAGCTGCAATGATCGGTCAACGTCTTTGGGAGATTCAACCAATAAATTTTCGCCCACGATGCCGATGTCCGCTACGCCATCTTGGATATACTGTGGGATGTCGGAATTGCGCAGGTACAGCACGTCGAGCGGGAAGTTGCTGGCTTGTGCCTTGAGTTGGTCCTTCCCGTTATCAATGTAAATACCGCAGGATTTCAGGAGGCTGATCGAGCCGTCGAGCAGGCGTCCGGATTTCTGTACGGCAATTTTGAGTCGTTGTTCCATGATGAAAGTTCAAAAGTTTAAGCGTTCAAGGTTCAAAAGTTTTAAGTTCAAAGTTTTCGGCGACTGAAAGTCGCCGGTACAAAACAAAAAAGGAGGTTTACCAACAAATGGTAAACCTCCTTTTCAGAGTTTGGTTCGATGATTTTTCACACAACCAATACACCATCTGCTTTTGCGGGCAAAAGTACAGGATGATGGTGATGATGTGTGCGTGTTGAAATCATTTTTTTGTTAAATCTGGTGGTGTGGGGCGGAATCGAACCGCCGACACATGGATTTTCAGTCCATTGCTCTACCAACTGAGCTACCGCACCGTTTGAATTTTGAATTGTTGATTGCTTATTACAAATTAAGAATCTACAATTTTCGATAAGCAATTTCCAGTTACAACCGCGCTTTCGCGGAGAACGTTCCTAAAAACGTGCGGCAAATTTATACCTTATTCTTTTTATAAGCAAGGCTAAAGGCGAAGTTTTTTATTTTTGTGTAAATAAAGTGGTTTCATGGCTTCAAAAATTCTAGCGATTCCGTTTGTTCTTGCCTTGCTGGCAGGGCTTTACCTTACCTGGCAGGTGAGCAGCAGTTATGCGATTTACTTCCTGCCCGCGCCGATGGTGCTGCTGGCTGTCATCTACGTCTTTAGTCCGCAGATCGATTGGTGGTGGTACGTACGCAATCCGCCCGACTTACCCGGCACCGTCCGCCAGATGTTTTTCCAGTATCCGTTTTACCAGCGTTTGCCGGAAGGCGAGAAGAAGCGCTTTCGCAATCGGGTGGCGATGTTTGCAATGGGCAATGAGTTTATCCCGCAGGCAATGGAAAACGTGCCGGATGATTTGAAGTACATGATCTCAGCGTGTGCGGTAACGTTGACCTTTGGCGAAGAAGATTTCCTGTTCAAAAAATTTGAAAACATCATCCTTGCGCCACGCCCCTTCCCGACGCCTCAATATCCGGAACATTTTCACGCTTCGGAAGTGTATGAGCCGGATGGTGCCATCCTTTTTTCCGCCGAGCAACTGGCGTTGGGTTTCATGCAGTCGAAGCAATGCTACAACATCGGCTTGCACGAGTACGCCAATGTGTTCATTCGCAGCAATCCCCAGGTCGATTTCCCGAAACTGGATGAAAGTACCTGGGCGGCGCTGGAGCGCATCAGCGGCTTCAGCAAAAGCTGGATTGACCAATGGATCAACCGCCCGGACGTGGAATTGCTGCCGGTGAGCATCGCGCATTTTTTCACCTTTCCGGAAGTATTTCGCCGGGAATTGCCGGAAGTATTTGAGCGGTACCGGGAGATTTTTAAGATGTGAATCGCGGGGAATTGTTCCATAAAGATGCCTTCGGCCAAGCATACTCCTTTTTCAGAATGAAATAGGAACTATTGGCATCCAATGCTTGTTAATTTTCTGGATTTTAGTGTATTTACAACTAGTTTTTTGTTCAACGAGAATATACGCCATGAATGCACAACTAATTATAAACTTCACCAGCGTAGATGACTTACTTAAAGTTCTTCAATTTTTAAAGGATAACGACTTGCATCAGTTGGTTTTCCAGTCAAATATTTCCGAAGACACTTCCCAAAGTGATCAAAAAAACTGGGCCTTCGGCATTGGTAATCTGGGGGGGCGTTTGGATAACTTGAATGTTCGAGATTTTGCTTATGAATAAAATATTGATCGATACCAATATTTTGATCTATGCATACGATAGTCAATCTGCTTTTCATCAAAGAGCAGTTGCTATACAAGCAAATCCGAAAATGAATTGTATGTCACGACAAAGAATATAGCTGAATTTTTTACTGTTCTCACCAAGCTAAGCGAGCCATACCAGAATATTCTCGAATTTTATGAAAGCATTAAATCCAATACAATTTTGCTGTTTCCTGACCACAATAGCTTGATTATTTTTGAAAACTTAGTTCGTAAATACCAGCCTGTAGGAAATCGCGTATTTGATATAGAAATTGTCTCTATTGCCTTGTCCAATCAAATTCCTATGATCGCAACCATCAATACCAAAGACTTTTCCAAAATTTCAGAAATATCCATTTTACCTATTTGACAAGAAAGATATGCTTTGCCTCCGGCATTATTTGGGACACCAAATCACCAATAACACCTACTCCCCATCCTTCAGCTTCTTCGCTGCATCCTGCACATCTTTGGTCGCTTTTTCCAGTTCCTTGATGTCTTTCAGGCGCTTGGCCGTAGCGGCGGCTTCTTCGCTCTCCTGCTTGTCTTTTTTCTTCTTTTCCGCTTTTGCTATGTCGCTTGCTTTTGGCTGCGCATCGGCACCTTTGAACGGCTCTTTGCCGAAGTGCAATTCGTCTTTTTTCAAATCGACATAAATGGTATCGCCAGCTGTGAAGATGCCCGAAATCACCAATTTGGAAAGTTCGTCAATCACCTCCCGCTGCAATACCCGCTTCATTGGGCGTGCCCCAAACTGCGGATCGTAGCCCAATTCCCCCAGAAAGTCCTTCGCCGCATCGCTCATACGCAGAATGATGCCCTGCCTGCCGAGCATTTTATCCACCTTTTTGAGCAGCAGCGTCAAAATCTGGCGGATTTCCTCCTTGCTCAACGGTGTGAACATAATTTTTTCATCAATGCGATTCAAAAACTCGGGGCGCAGATTCTCTTCCAACAATTCAAAAACTTCATCCTTCGTTGCTTCGATGATCTCCTGCCCTTTATCTGCGCCGAGTTCTTCCAGGTCTTCAAAGTTTTCCAGAATGACATTTGACCCCATGTTGGATGTCATAATGATGATCGTATTTTTAAAATTCGCGATGCGACCACGGTTATCGGTCAGGCGACCGTCGTCCAGCACTTGCAGCAGCACGTTGAAGGTATCGGGGTGTGCTTTTTCGATTTCATCCAACAAAATAATAGAATATGGCTTGCGGCGGACTGCTTCCGTCAATTGCCCGCCTTCCTCGTAGCCCACGTAGCCGGGAGGCGCGCCCACCAGTCGCGAAGCTGCGTGCCGCTCCTGGTACTCGCTCATGTCGATGCGGGTGATTGCTTTTTCATCATCGAATAGAACCTCTGCAAGGGCTTTTGCCAATTCCGTCTTACCTACGCCGGTCGGTCCCAGAAAAATAAACGAACCGATCGGACGATCTGCATCCTGCAAGCCCGCCCGGCTTCGGCGTACTGCATTAGAAACTGCATGTACCGCTTCGTGCTGCCCGATCAAACGTGTACCGATTTCGTCTTCCAGGCGCATCAGTTTGTCCTTCTCGCTTTGCAGCATTTTGGTAACCGGAATGCCCGTCCAGCGCGCCACGACATCGGCGATGTCATTCGCTGTTACTTCGCCGCTCGTCAGACGATTGTCTTCTGGAATTTTTTCCAGCTTTTCTTCGGCAATTTTCAGCCGCGCTTGCAAATCCTGCATATCGCCGTAGCGAATTTTAGCGACCGCCTCAAAGTCACTTTGCCGTTCCGCTCTTTCGGCTCTCGTTTCCAGGGTTTCGATTTCCTTTTTTATGTCTTGGATGACCTCGATGATCTCTTTTTCGTTTTGCCAACCGGCAGTCAGCGAGTCACGTTTCTCTTTGGCATTCGCAATTTGCTCATTGATGGCTTTGACTTTTTTCTGGTCGTTTTCCCGTTTCAATGCTTCCCGCTCGATCTCCAGTTGCCGCAGTTTGCGATCCCACTCGTCCACTTCCTCCGGTACGGAGTCCAGTTCGAGTCGCAATTTGGCGGAAGCCTCATCAATCAAATCAATCGCTTTGTCTGGTAAAAACCGATCGGTAATGTAGCGATGAGAAAGCTCGGCTGCTGCGATCAAGGCTTCATCGAGAATTTGGATTTTGTGGAATACCTCATAGCGCTCCTGCAAACCGCGCAGAATGGAAATGGTGTCTTCCACGCTCGGCTCGTCAATGCGCACGGTCTGGAAGCGTCGCACCAGAGCTTTATCCTGCTCAAAATATTTTTGGTATTCGTCTAATGTCGTTGCCCCGATGGCATGAATTTCACCTCTAGCCAATGCGGGTTTCAGGATATTTGCTGCATCCATCGAGCCACTGCCGCCGCCCGCACCGATGAGAGTATGGATTTCATCAATAAACAAAATGATCTCGCCGCTGGAAGCTTCCACTTCCTTGATGATCGACTTGAGACGCTCTTCAAAATCGCCTTTGAATTTCGCACCCGCGATCAGCGCCGCCAGGTCGAGCGTGTAAATTTTCTTCGACTTCAGGTTCTCCGGAATATCACCCTTGATAATTCGCCAGGCAATGCCTTCGACGATGGCCGTTTTACCGACACCCGCTTCGCCAATGAGCAAGGGGTTGTTTTTATTTCGCCGGCTCAGAATGTGCAGCACCCGGCGTATTTCCTCGTCTCGCCCGATAATTGGATCGAGCTTACCTGATTCCGCACGTTCGTTGAGGTTGATGCCAAATTTATTGAGTGCATTATAGCTTTCGTCCGAGCTTTGATCAGAAACGTTGCGTCCTTTACGAAGCTCGGAGATCGCTTCGCGCAAGCCCTCCTCGGTCGCACCCAGTCCGCGCAGTAGCACCGCCGCCTTATCCTTGCCTTTGATGATGCCCAAGAACATCAATTCGATGGAAATAAACTCGTCCTGAAACTCCGGCATGAGCTTTTTCGCTGCGGCAAGTGCTTTATTCGCATCGTCGGTTAGGTATTGCTTCTCTGTGCCTTCCACGCGCGGGTAGGTCTTGATGACCTGATCGAGTTTTTCCTTTAGCGACGGGACGTTTACATTCATTCGTTGTAGCAAAAAAGTCGAAACGTTATCGTCTGTATCCATGATGCCGCGCACGAGGTGCACGGTGTCCACTTGTTGCTGATTGAGGCTTGCCGCCAAACGCTGTCCTGCCAGGATGCATTCCTGGGCTTTTATCGTAAAATTGTCATACGTCATAATTCAATGTCTTGATGTGCTGATGCATGTCCGCTTTTCGGCGGATGCCAATGAAGAACATGACTAAACTTACTTAACGTTCTCCACTTTCTAAACTTTGTAGTTACAAATTTAAAAAATTATAGTTGTTTCTGGTTTCGTGAAATCACTGATTCGCATTTTCGAAGAAATATTGATAAGTTTGGTCAGGTTTCCAAAAACTTCCGACGAGCATACCCAAAATACTCGCTAAAAAGCCCCAAATCAGGGCTGGAATGTCCGTTTCGATGATATAACAAGGCAGCCAGACGGCGATGCCGAGCGTCATGGAGAGCAGCGCCCCCCGGTTGGAAGCTTTGCGCCAATACAACCCCACCGTGAGCGGCACGAAAAGCGACACCAGGCTGAGCGCCGAAGATTGTCCGACCAGTTCGTAAATGTTGGTTTTCAGGCTCGCCATGATTGCAGAAGCCACCGCCACCAGTACCACTGAAAAACGCATGATTTGCAGCAGTCGTTGATCGGTCATACTTTTGACGTAAGGTTTGATGAGGTTTTCGCCGATCACCGTCGCTGGCGCGAGCACCGCCCCCGAGGTCGTACTCAAAATGGCGGACAGCAGCGCTCCGAAGAATAAAATTTGCAGCAGCATACTGCCATGTTGTAGTACCATCTGCGGCAGAATCATCTGCGGGTCGCCTTCCTGGAGTTCCGGGTATAAAATCTTCCCGCAAAGCCCAATGTACAAAGGGATAAACGCGATGGTCAGGTACATAAAGCCAGCCAGATAGGACGCCTGCACCGCAACGTTTTCATTCTTGGCAGCCATCACCCGCTGAAAAATATCCTGCTGCGGAATCGACCCCAAGCCAATGGTGATCCAGGCAGCGAAGTAGTGCACGATGCTATGCAAATTCGGCTCCGGTGTGAAGCGAAAAAAACCTTCCGGTGTGGAATTCAGCACAACCTCAAAGCCACCCACTTGCCGATGCATCTGAAAAGCCAGAATCAGTAAGCCGACGAGGATCATGATCGTCTGCACAAAATCCGTGATCGACACTGCCCACATCCCGCCGATGGAGGTGTAAATGACCACCACCGAGGTAACCACGATAATGCCGGTGATGAAGGACATGCCGGTCAGGGTTTGCAGGATGATCGCCATGGCGACGAGCTGTGCGGCGATCCAGCCAAAATAAGAGGGCACGAGAAAAATAGCCGAGATCAGCTCCGCGCGGCGGCTGAAGCGGATTTCAAAAAAATCGCTGAAGGTCAGTATATTCAGCCGGTAGAGCTTTCTGGCATAAAATGCCCCCACGAGAATCAGGCAGAGCGCTGCGCCGAAGGGGTCTTCGATGACGCCGTATAAGCCATTTTCGACAAATTCCGAAGAAGCGCCCATCAGCGTTTCCGAGCCAAACCAGGTTGCGAAAAGCGCACTCGCCGCTACCACCAGCGGCAACTGCCGCCCCGCAATGACGAAATCCTTCGCGGAATGTACGCGGGTGGAAGCCCACCAGCCAATCAGAATGGTGACCAAAAGGTATGCAATGATAAATCCTAGCAGCATGTAGCGGTCAATTTGGGTGAAATAACCAACGTTACCGGGGTTAAATATAGTCTTTTCACAGAAAAATACTCAGGCTAAAAATGGCGGGTTCTCATTTGGGAAACTATGCCAGCAATATTTTCGTATATATTGGTGTAAGCAATTGGTTGGCAGCGATTTGTCAGGCAGGTTGCGAAAATTTTTTGTTTAAGACAATTTTAACGAAAGGTGAACACCAATACGCCCTTAACCATTGTTAAAAGAGAGCTGTTTACATACAAAAAACACAAAACAATCTATCCATGAACGCTTTAAAATACGGTTTTGCCATAGTGTTGTCGGTAATATTTGCCCTGCCGATGCATGCGCAATACTTTGGCCGCAACAAGGTAAATTACGAGAATTTCGATTTCAAAGTACACCAATCGGAGAACTTTGAACTCTATCATTATTTCAACAACCCCCAATATTTACAGCAATTTGCCGACTGGTCGGAGCAGTGGTATGCCCTGCATCAGCGCGTATTGCTGGATACCATTGATAAGAAAAACCCGCTCATTTTGTACTCCAACCATGCCGATTTTCAGCAGACCAATGCTATTTTCGGGCAGATTGGCGTGGGTACCGGCGGTGTGACAGAGGCATTCAAAAATCGCGTCATCATGCCGATTGCGATGTCTAACCAACAGACGCACCACGTGCTTGGGCACGAATTGGTGCACGCTTTCCAGTACAATATGATTATCAACAGCGATTCGACGAGCCTGAATAATATTGCCAATTTGCCGCTTTGGCTGGTGGAAGGGCTGGCGGAGTATATGTCCATCGGTAGCGTAGATGCCCACACTGCCATGTGGATGCGCGATGCGGTGCTGAATGACGACGTACCAACCATCAAAGACCTGAGCAATCCCCGGTATTTCCCCTATCGTTATGGGCAGGCATTCTGGGTGTTTTTGACCGGCATGTACGGAGACGAAGTGATTGAACCATTTTACACCTCGGTGGCAAAGTATGGTTTCGAGCCTGCTTGTAACATCACCCTGGGAATGAGCATGGAAAACCTCTCGGAGCTTTGGGTAAGCAC
>CAZFBU010000003.1:1512-8873 GCA_964517175.1 uncultured Saprospiraceae bacterium | reverse complement strand
CACATCGACGATTTCGACTACATCGAATCCGCGGGCACCTGGTCGCCCGATGGCAGTCAGTTTGCCTTCGTCGCTTTTTCCAAAGGCAGAAATATTCTGGTCATCAAAGAGGCAGCCACCGGCAAGACGGTGCGGGAAATTTCTATTAAAGAAGTACCGGCATTCAGCAATCCGTCCTGGTCGCCCGATGGGGATAAAATCGCTATGGCGGGGCTGGTAAATGGTCAGGTAGATATTTACATGTACAACCTGGATACAGACCGCCTGGAGCAACTCACCGACGATCCTTACTCGGAAATGCACGTGCAGTGGTCAAAAGACGGGCAACTGCTGCTGTTTTCCACGGATGAACGGAGCTTCGAGCGCGGGCGGGTGGACGGCAAATGGTCTTTTAACCTCGCAGAGCTGGATATTGTCAGCCGCACTTCACAGCACATCGACATTTTTCCCGGTGCTGATAACCTCAATCCGGTTTACGATGCAGAAGGCGACATCTGGTTCTTATCCAACCGCGATGGCTACCGCAATATTTATAAATACGAAGTGCCAACCGGTCGGGTATTTCAAATGACGGAGATGCTCACCGGCGTGAGCGGTATTACGCATTATGCCCCGGCAATCAGCATTGACCAGCGGCGGGGACGGGTTGCTTACATGCACTTTTCAAAGAATTCGTACACGATTTACCGGGCCAAAATGGAAGATTTTCTGAACAAAGAGGTGGACCCTCGGGCGGTTGATTTTGCTGCGGCTACCCTTCCTCGCGTCAATCCACAGGCCTCCAGAGTCGTCGATCAGCAATTGGCAGAACTGGATCGATTGCCGACCAGTGCCCTGCTCAGCCAGGTTAAGTACCAACCCAAATTTAAACTGGACTACATTGGTGGCGGCGGTGGTGTAGGTGTTGGCAGTAGCAATACTTTCGGCACAACCACGGGGTTGGTCGGGGCAGTGGATATGCTCTTCAGCGATATTTTGGGCAACAACCAGTTTTTCACCAGTTTGTCTGTCAATGGTGAAATTACAGACTTTGGCGGCGTCGTATCTTATATCAACCGCGACAGCCGCGTCACTTGGGGCGCTACGCTTTCGCATATCCCCTTCCGCAGTGCGGGCTTTGGCGGGCGCGGCATAGAGCAGATTCCTGTCGGTGATAATGCCTCCCTGCTGGCGCTCGCGGATACGTTCTTCATCCAGCGCATTTTTGAACAACGCGCCGGTATGTTTGCATCTTACCCATTTTCGCAGGTGCTGCGGCTGGAAGCCAGCGCTTATGCCACGCGCTACAGCTCGCGCCTGGACCGCTACGTCAATCTCTACCAAACGGATGGCACTTTCATTGGTAACCTGATCGGGCAGGAACGCGAGAAAGTGGACAGTGGTAATCCCTTCCAGTTGTACAACTTTGGCGCGGCACTGGTGGGCGACAACTCTTTCTTCGGACTCACGGCACCATTGAAAGGACATCGCTTTCGGTTTGGGGCGGATCAATACTACGGGGAGTTTAATTTCACCGCGGCCACAGCCGACTTCCGTATTTACAAGTTTTTCAAACCCATCGGGCTGGCTTTTCGCGCCATGCACTATGGTCGCTACGGCGAAGATGCGAATGCACTTTTCCCGATCTACGTTGGCAACCCCTGGTACGTGCGCGGTTTCAATAGCGACAATGCCGAACGCGCACTGCTGGAAAATGGTCAGTCTTTCAACAATTTAGTGGGCAGCAAGGTCGGCGTTGCCAACTTCGAGATACGCATTCCGTTCACCGGGCCGGAACGCCTGGCCTTGATTAAATCGGGCTTCCTGTTTTCTGATCTGAACTTTTTTGTGGATGGCGGTATCGCCTGGAACGATTTCGACCAGTTTAATCCGCCGGCTGATTCTAACCTGTCGAAGGCAGAACCCATTTTCAGCGTGGGCGCCTCGCTGCGGGTGAACCTGTTCGGCGCCATTATTATTGAGCCGTTCTATGCTATACCGCTACTGGAAAATGCCAATGGTACTTTTGGCTTGAACTTCTTGCCGGGTTGGTAGCGTTATTGCATGAAAAATCAAAGAAAAGGCTTTCGTGGCGGTGGCTGCGGAAGCTTTTTCTGTTTGTGCTTTCCCGCGCTAAAATTTGGAGAACAGCTTCTTTCTTTCGGCGATGAATATTACGGTTTTCTGTATGCAGAACTTTGTATCTTTGCAAATAAAAAAGCAAATGAAAAAATGGTTTTTCTTTCCCCTCATCATCGCCCTGTCGGCGGTGGCTTGTCAATCTCAAAATAAAACCGAAACGACAGTATTGTCTGCTTCCAAAAGCGAAGTATTGAGCGTGCCTGATTTTAAGACGAAAATCACGACCGGTGACGTCCAACTGATTGACGTGCGCACGCCTGGAGAATATGCACAAGGATATATCGGTGAGGCAGTGAATATTGATGTAATGAATGACAATTTTGCTGCTGAAATTCAGCAACTGGATAAAACCAAACCGGTGTATATCTACTGCCGTTCCGGTAGCCGTAGCCCGAGCGCCGCAAAGCAAATGCAACAACTTGGCTTCCGGGAAACATACGACTTGAGGGGCGGCTATCTGGCTTGGGTGCAGCAAAAATAGCCCAAATACACGGTCGTTTTTTTGTTTTCTTTGTTCACAGGTTTTACCTTTCGGTAAAAGTGCATCTTTCTTCATTTAAAACACCTGATATCCATGAAAAAGCTCTTTTTCTTCGCATTCCTGACATCAATTCTGTTTGGTCAGGCTTTTGCCCAAAATGACTACTATTTTCCGCAAAATAAAACAGGTTTTGATCCAAATATCCCGACGCCGGAGGAATTTCTGGGCTACCCGATCGGCTCGCATTACACCCGCCACGACCGGATTGTAGCGTATTTTGCTGAACTGGCGCGCCTTTCCGACAAGGCGACTTTCGAGGTAATTGGTAAGACGTATGAAGAACGGCCGCAGGTCGTTCTTACCATTACCGCTCCGGAAAATCACGCCCGGCTGGAGCAAATCCGGCAGGAACACCTAACGCTCTTGGACCCCGCAGCCCCCGAGCCCGATTACGCCAAACTACCCGTCGTTGTGCACCTCGGCTACAGCGTACACGGCGCAGAAACTTCCAGCGGCGAAGCGGCTCTGCTCACGGCTTACTACCTCATCGCTTCCCAAAGTCCCGAAACGCAGGCCTGGCTGAAGGAAGCCGTCATTACCATGGATCCGGCCCTCAATCCCGACGGGCGCGACCGCATGGCGACCTGGCACAACCAGTACAAATCTTTCCCGCCGGTGGCGGATCCCAACGATGTAGAGCATAACGCCGCCTGGCCCGGCGGCCGTACCAACCACTTTTGGTTTGATCTGAATCGCGACTGGCTGCCGGCGGTGCATGTCGAAAGTCAGGCGCGGCTGGATTTTTTTCACCGCTGGTATCCGAATGTCATGATCGATTTTCACGAAATGGGCACCAATAGCGCTTACTACTTTGAGCCTTCACCGCCGCTGGGTTCGGAGAGTCCGGTGGTGCCACGGGAAAACTACGAGGTGCTCAATGTGAAAATGGCGCAATATTTCGCGCAAGCGCTGGACGAACTGGGAGCGCTGTATTTTACCAAAGAAGTATTCGACAACTTCTCACCGATTTACGGCTCTACCTATCCCGATTTTCAGGGCGGACTGGGCGTAACGTTTGAGGTGGGCAGCTCGCGCGGGCTGGTGCAGGAGAGCCGGGATGGGCTGAAAACCTTCGGCTCTACGATTTTGCGGCACGTTGCCACCGGCATTGCTACAGTGCGCGGCGCAGTGGCGGAAAAACAGGTACTTCTGCCGTTTCAAAAGCGATTTTTCCGCTCTGCTTTGACGGATGCTGATAAAAACCCAAACAAAGCGTTCGTATTCGGTAGCGCGGCGGATAAAAATCTGACGCAGAAACTGCTGGAACTCATGCTGCGCCATCGCCTGGAGGTGTACGAAATACCGGCAACGCTAACTATTGATGGCAAGACCTTCGAGGCTGGCACCTCCTACATCGTGCCTGCCCGGCAGCCGCAGTATCGCATGGTGCATTCTTTTTTCGAGGAGATGACCTCTTTTGTGGACAGCACTTATTACGATGTGACCGGCTACACGCTGGCGCATGGCTTCGGTGTGCCTTTCGCGGCCGTTAGAAATGCAAAATTCGCTAAGGGCGAGCGGGTGCAAGCCCTAAAAACCATCACCGGCGGCGTAGAAAACGGCAAATCCGACTATGCTTACGTCTTTAGCTGGCAGGATTTTAATGCTTCCAAACTGCTTTATCAGCTTCAGCAAAATGACATTATGACCCGGGTGGCATTCAAGCCTTTCAGCCTCAAAGTTGGCAACAGCAAAAAGGATTTTGACTACGGTTCTATCGTGATTCCGGTTCAGTACCAGAAAATTTCTGCGGATTCGCTTTATCGTTTGGTGAACGCAGCGGCACAAGCAGTTCAGATTTCAGTAACCAGTGCGGAGACTGGCTTCAGCGTAAGCGGCATTGACCTGGGCAGCAATAATATCCGCACGGTGGAAAAACCCGAAGTAGCGATGGTTATCGGCAATGGCGTGAATGCTTATAACGCAGGCGCCATCTGGTTTCTGCTGAATATGCACGCCGCTATTCCGGTGAGCAAAATTGACATGTCCGACCTGAGCCGGGTTTCTTTGCAACGGTATAAAACACTGATCTTACCGGACGGCGGTTATAATTCATTGAGCAACAACACTGTCGCTCGCCTCAAAAGCTGGGTGCAGCAGGGCGGCACGCTCATCACCATCCGGCGGGCTACCCAATGGGCAATGCAGCAGGGGCTTGCATCGGAGCAACTCCTCATCGACCTGAAACCGGATACGACCGGCAATCAGCGCTTCGACTTTGTGAATGCTTCCGAAATCGAAGGGGCAAAAGTGGTGGCTGGTTCCATTTATCGGGGCGATCTGGACATCACCAATCCGCTGGGTTTTGGCTTTACGGATCGGGATATTTACCTGCTGCGCGACAGCCGGATTTTCCTGAAAACCAGCGCTAACCCTTACGCTACGGTCATTCAGTATGATGAAAATCCGCTGGTCAGTGGTTTTGTCTCGGCTGCCAATTTGGAAAAAATAAGCAACACCGCCAGTCTGGTTGTCAACGGCGTAGGCGGTGGCCGAACGGTGCTGTTTGTGGATGATCCTTACTTCCGTGGCTACTGGTACGGCACGTCGCGCCTGTTGCTCAATGCCATTTTCTTCGGCGAGGTATTGCGCGTACCGACCCGTGAGTAAAAAGTTATGAAAAATTGATGAAGCATCAGGATGCTTTTTAAACAGCATTTTGGTGATTTTTTTCTTTTTTATGGCGCAGATTTACTCCAAAATTCAAGTATTCCTACTTTTTGTTTGACGATATTGTCATAAAGCTGTAAATTTCTTAAACAAAACTTTTGCATCGCTGTTGATTCGATGTTAAACAAAAAATGTAGCATAATTTGGCAAAGAAAGTCATTGTAATTGGTTCCGGATTCGCAGGTTTGTCTGCTGCAACGACCCTGGCGCAGCGGGGCTATGATGTCACCATTTTAGAGAAGAACGCCGTGCCGGGTGGGCGCGCGCGCCAGTTTCAGGCGAAAGGCTTCACCTTTGACATGGGACCGAGCTGGTACTGGATGCCGGATGTATTTGAGCAGTATTTCGCAAGGTTCCGTAAAAACCCGTCGGATTATTACGAACTCGTTCGGCTGGATCCTTCCTACAGCATTTTTTTCGGTAAGGATAACGTGATGGAAGTGCCTGCTAAGCTGGAAGACTTGTACGACATGTTCGACCGCTACGAGCCGGGCAGCAGCAAAAACCTCAAGAAATTCATTGACGAAGCCGAATACAAGTACCGCGTCGGTATGCGTGAATTTGTGCAGAAGCCGTCGCATTCGATCATGGAATTTGCCGACTGGCGCATCGTGGCGAGCTTGTTCCGCCTGCAGATGTTTTCTTCTATTTCCAATTCCGTGCGTAAGCTATTCAAAAATGAGCAACTGATCCAAATGCTGGAATTTCCGGTGCTGTTTCTGGGTGCGACGCCCGAAAATACGCCGGCGATGTATAGCCTGATGAACTACGCGGACATTGCGCTGGGTACCTGGTACCCGATGGGGGGTATGTTCAAGATCATCGAAGGCATGGTGAGTCTGGCGGAAGAAATGGGTGTGAAAATTCTGCTCAATCAGGAAGTGACCAGTATTTATGTGCCGAACGGTCACGCCAAAAAAGTCATCACCGCTGATGCGGAATACGAAGCCGACATTGTAGTCGGTGGCGCGGATTATCACCATGTAGAACAGCATCTCTTGCCGGAACGCAGCCGACAATATACCGAAAGTTACTGGGATAAGCGCGTGATGGCGCCTTCGTCGCTGCTATTTTATCTGGGGGTCAATAAAAAACTCGAAGGGCTGCACCATCACAATTTGTTTTTCGATGAAGACTTCGATCAGCACGCCATTGAGATCTACGACCAGCCGCAATGGCCAAGCAAACCGTTATTCTATGCCTGCGTACCATCCGTAACTGATCCGAGCGTAGCACCGGCGGGTTGCGAGAATTTGTTCCTGTTGGTTCCGCTGGCTCCCGATCTGGAGGATACGGAACAAATGCGCGAAAAATACTTTAATATTATAATGGACAGGTTGGAGAATCTGACCGGACAGGAAATTCGTAAGCATATAGTATATAAGCGTTCTTACGCACACAACGATTTCAAAAAAGATTATCACGCATACAAAGGCAACGCCTACGGACTGGCGAATACGCTGCTGCAAACGGCTTTCCTGAAGCCCAAGCTCCGCAGCTCTAAGGTCAAGAACCTGTACTACACCGGGCAATTGACAACCCCGGGACCGGGCATGCCGCCTTCGCTCATTTCCGGGCAGGTGGTCGCCGATGACATTGCGAAAAATTTTAAAAACTAGACACTGGTTACTGGCTTCTGGTCGCTGGTTACACAAAACCTGAAACCAGAAACCTGAAACCAGAAACCAGAATTGACCATGACCCAAATGCATCTGTACAACAATACCTGCATGGAGTGCAGCGAACTGATCACCAAGCGATACAGCACTTCGTTTTCAACGGGCATTCGCGTGTTCGACAAGCGATTCCGCGCGCCGATTTACGCGATTTATGGTTTTGTGCGCTTCGCGGATGAAATTGTGGATACATTTCACGATTATCCGAAAGCAAAACTGCTCAAGCGTTTCCGCGAAGAAACTTACCAGGCCATCGAAGAGCGCATCAGTTTGAATCCGGTGCTGCAGGCTTTTCAGCAAACGGTGCATCAATACAGTATTGAAATGGAGTTGATCGACGCATTTCTCGACAG
>CAZFBU010000003.1:0-1412 GCA_964517175.1 uncultured Saprospiraceae bacterium | reverse complement strand
CTGGAAGACAAAATTGAGATCGAGACTGATATTAAAAAGGACTTCGACGACGCCCTGGTGGGCATTGTACAATTGCCGAAAGGCGCGCGCTTCGGCGTTTACCTGGCGTATGTTTATTATACCAATTTGTTCCAAAAAATAAAGAATGCGCCGGTGCACCGCGTCACCCAAGAGCGCATTCGTGTGGCCAATGGCAAGAAGCTATATTTGCTTTTTCAGACTGCGGTGAAAAATAGTTTCAATATTCTTTAATATGAATGAAATCGCGTCAAACCTGAAGATACATGCTTCCTGGCGCGTTGCCTCGCAATGGATATTGGTGGTTTTTCCCTTGCTGCTCGTCGGCTTCATCTGGCTTACCGACCCCATCAAACCTGATAATCTGCTGCTTGATGTACCCCAGGTCAAACTTTTACCGTGGCTCGAAACGCGCTGGACCTATTTCTACCTGCATCTTTTTACCTTCGTTCCGGTTTTTGCGCTCAGCTTCGACAAAAATGTACATTACTATAAGGAGTGGAAATATTTGCTGCCGGCAATTGCCATCATGGGCGCGATTTTTATCGCGTGGGATGTGTTCTTCACGGTGCAGGGCGTCTGGGATTTCAATCACACCTATCTTACGGAGATTTTTCTCTTCCGGTTGCCGGTGGAAGAGTGGCTGTTCTTCTTCACCGTCCCGTTTGCTTGTGTCTTTATCTACGAATGTCTGAATTTTTATATCAAAAAAGATTTGCTGGCTCCGGTCGAGCGTACGCTCACCATTTCTATGATCGTTGTTTTTCTGCTGATCGGGTTCTGGTATTGGGATCATATTTATACGTCAACAACTTTCCTGCTCACCGGCTTTTTTCTTCTTTTCCACCTTTTATTTCTGGATGGAAGCTATCGCAGCCGCTTTTATTTGGCGTATCTCGTCAGCCTGATTCCTTTTCTCATAGTCAATGGCGTACTGACCGGCGGCTACACCCAGGAACCGATCGTTATCTACAATCCTGAAGAATACCTGGGCGTGCGCATCACCTCGGTGCCCGCCGACGATTCGGTCTATGGATTCCTTCTCCTCTTTGGCACGGTCACGTTGTTTGAAAAATTTAGAAAAAAATAAACCTTTACTGAACCAATTTTCGATCTCGTGGGTTATTGAAATGCGACTTTACAGAAACGCAAAAATTCCCTAAAAAAATCTTCGGATGCTTTTTAGTTTTCTTTTAAGAAAGAAGTAGTCAAAATTCGGGTATTTCAGAATATTATTTCGTATTTCTGCAATTTTAGAATGCAGGCGCAACATAATTTCAAGTGAAATATATTTTCTTGAATTTTTTTTCTGAAAAAGCTTGCACAGGAATTTTATGAGTTATATCTTTGCAATCCCTTCGGAAGAGAGGCGGAGAAGAGGCGTTTAGGAGAGT
>CAZFBU010000002.1:68758-88978 GCA_964517175.1 uncultured Saprospiraceae bacterium | reverse complement strand
TTTCAAACTAAAAATAATGATGTCCGGTTACTTATTTCTTTAGAAATGGTCGTAGTTTATATACAATCAGAAAACAACAGGACATGAACGCCGAGAGTTTCGCGGAGTACTTAAAAAGTCCGTCCCGTTTATATCAAATTAATTATCAGGAACTTAAGAGCCTGGCGCTACAGTATCCGTACTGCCAGAACTTGCAGTGGCTGTTATTGTACAAAAGTGGTATAGATCATCACCGCGATTTTGACGCCAACCTCGAAAAAACCGCCGCCGGCAGCCTGAACCGCACCATGCTCTTTCGGCAAATGCAGGATGTAATCGAGCAGGAAAAACCACTGGAACTACTAAATTTCGAAGAAACACTCGACCTGCAGAAAGTACCCGATCTGCAGTTCCAACCAAAGCCATTGGAACGTGAGCAGCCCGGTGAAGAGTTGGCGGCATCAGAAATTGAAGCCCAGCCCTTCGAATTGCCGATAAAGAAAGCTTCTGAATTGGAAACAGAAGAGTTGGAATTGAATTTACCAGCGGAACCGGAAACTTCAACTGAGGAAGAACCGCCGGCATCGGAAGAACCGATAGAAACCATCCATTCCGAAAGTCCGGCATCTGAGGAAGAAGAAGGGGAAGTCCCGGACGCCTTACCCGAACCCGAAAAAGAAGCAACACCCACAACAGCTAACAGCCCAACGCCCAAAAAGACTTTCGATAGCTGGCATACGTATCAGCCGCCGACCATTCAAATCAAGTCAAAAAAACAAAAAGCAGCGCCGCCATTGCGAAATACCGAAACGTTAGTAAAGGAAATTGCACAGCGAAGTTTGCTGGAGCAGGATGAAGTGATCAGCGAAACGCTGGCAGCCATTCTGGCGCGGCAGGGGCAAACAGAAAAAGCAATTAAGATGTACGAGCGATTAATTTTGCTTTTTCCTAAAAAAAGTGCTTTCTTTGCAGCGCAAATTAACAAACTAAAAAGTTTATAACAATGTTGACGGCATTAACGGTCCTGATTGCGTTGGTTTGTGTGCTGCTGATGGCAGCCGTTCTGATCCAGAACCCCAAGGGTGGCGGCGTGGATGCTACCTTCGGTGGTTCGCAGGCAAACCAAATGTTTGGCGCAGCCAAATCGGCTGATTTCATTGAAAAAGTGACCTGGTATTTGGCCATTGCGCTATTCGTGCTTTGCATCATCACTACGTTGATGGTGGGCAGTGCGGGCGGAGCGGAGAATATTCCACTGCAATCGCAATAAATATTCCAGGAAGCCATAAATAATGGAGTAAAACCCGGTAAGTGTTCCTTTCCTTATCGGGTTTTTCTGTTCAGGCTTGCCTCTTTTGTCAGCCTTTTTTTGTCAAGATTGCATGATAAATGCACTTTTAATATCTGAAAGCTGACAATTCATCGATAAAACCTGAAAATTTGTCAGAAAAGTATAGTTGGCACGACCTGTGATAGGAAGTGAGTGACATGCTTTTGATGGTTTAACCTAAAAATCTAAAACTGTAATATGAAACCCATCAACGACAGAGTTGTAATTAAGCCATCTCCGGCTGAAGAGAAGACCAAAGGAGGTATCATTATTCCTGATACGGCAAAGGAAAAACCGCAAAAAGGTGAGGTGATTGCCGTAGGTCCTGGCAAAGACGGCAACCTGATGACCGTTCAGGCCGGCGATATGGTATTGTACGGCAAATATGCCGGTCAGGAACTACAGTACGAAGGTGAGGACTATCTCATCATGCGCGAAGATGACATCCTGGTCATTCTCTGATTTTCTTTTTTTACAGATGTATTTGATACTCAGATAGTATTGGGTGCTTCTGTTCTATTTTTTTATTTCATTTTATTCAAAAAAATTCAAATAAAACATGGCTACGAAAGACATCAGCTTTAATACCGAGGCCAGAGAACACCTGAAAAACGGGGTTGATGCGCTGGCAAACGCTGTAAAAGTAACGCTGGGCCCAAAAGGACGCAATGTTGTGATTCAAAAGAGCTTTGGCGCGCCACAAATCACAAAGGACGGTGTGACCGTTGCAAAAGAAATTGAACTGGAAAACCCGGTAGAAAATATGGGTGCGCAGATGGTAAAAGAAGTAGCGTCGAAGACTGCCGATGTGGCAGGTGACGGTACAACTACTGCAACCGTTCTGGCACAAGCGATGATTACTGCCGGTTTGAAAAACGTAACCGCAGGTGCCAATCCAATGGATCTGAAGCGTGGTATCGATAAGGCGGTAAAGCAAGTGGTTGAAAATCTGAAGCAGCAATCTGAGCACATCGGCAGCGACTACGAAAAAATCAAGCAAGTGGCAACGATTTCTTCCAATAGTGACGACGAAATCGGAACACTGATCGCTGATGCTATGAAGCGCGTTTCCAAAGACGGCGTAATCACAGTAGAAGAAGCCAAAGGCACAGATACGGAAATGCAGGAAGTACTGGGTATGCAGTTTGACCGCGGCTACCTTTCTCCGTATTTTGTGACCGATGCCGAAGAAATGGTGACGGAATATGATAGTCCGTACATTCTCATTTACGACAAGAAGGTCTCCAATATGCAGGACATCGTCCCGATTCTGGAGAAAGTGATCTCGGCCAGCCGTCCGCTGCTGATCATCGCCGAAGATGTGGAGAGCCAGGCACTGGGTGTATTGGTCGTGAACCGCCTGCGTTCCAACCTGAAAGTGGTTGCGGTAAAAGCGCCGGGCTTTGGCGATCGCCGCAAGGCTATGCTGGAAGATATCGCCGTTCTGACCGGCGGTACGGTTATCAGCGAAGAGAAAGGTTACAAGCTGGAGAACACGGAATTACACCACCTGGGACAGGCAGAGAAGATCACGATTGACAAAGACAATACGACCATTGTGAACGGTGCTGGTGAAGAGGAGCAAATCAAGGCTCGAATCAACCAGATCAAGCAGCAAATTGAAGCTACGACTTCTGATTACGATAAGGAAAAGCTACAGGAGCGCTTGGCAAAACTCGCTGGCGGTGTTGCGGTGTTGTACGTTGGTGCAGCGACAGAAGTTGAAATGAAAGAGAAGAAAGACCGCGTAGATGACGCTCTGCACGCTACCCGCGCTGCGGTAGAGGAAGGCATCGTGGCTGGTGGCGGTGTGGCGCTTGTTCGCGCAATTGCGGCGATCGCTGACCTGAAAGGCAGCAACGAAGATGAAACCATTGGTATCCAGATTGTGAAAAAAGCACTGGAAGCACCTTTGCGTACGATCGCGGATAACGCCGGTGCCGAAGGCTCCGTTGTACTGCAGCAAGTATTGAATGGGGAAGGCAGCTTTGGCTACAATGCGCGTACCGACCAGTTTGAAGATTTGAAAAAAGCAGGGGTAATTGATCCGACGAAGGTAACGCGTATTGCGCTGGAAAATGCCGGCTCTATCGCGGGCATGGTGCTCACAACTGAGTGCGTAATCAGTGATAAGCCAGAACCGGAAGGTAATGGAATGCCTGCTGGTGGCGGCATGCCAGGCGGTATGGGCGGTATGATGTAATTACAAGCTGTTTAGAAAGTCATAACCAACATTATCCCGGGTTTCTGTTACATTGAAATCCGGGATTTTTTATTGTCACCGCAAAAAAAAGCGTCTTGAGATGTTGAATCTGCAAGACGCTTTTTTGCTTTGCCCCCGCCGATCAGAGATCAGCGTTACGCTATCGAATAATGGTCACGTCACCCCGGATAATGACGCCTTCGGAGATGTTTAGCCGCAGGATGTAATAGTAAGTGCCCTCTGGCAGGTTTTGTCCCATCTCATTCGTCCCATCCCATTGGTTGTTATAATTTTTGATTTGATACACGATGTCTCCCCAACGGTTGAAAATAATCAACTCGTTATCTGGATATTGTTCCGGGTTGATGAGCAACTCATCAAAGATCAAAGTTTCATTTAAACCATCGCCGTTAGGCGTGATGGCATTGGTGCGGGGTGGCGCTTCAAAGTTCGGGTCTTCTTCAATGAATACCTGTACGAACGCAGAGTCGCAAAGCGTCGGACAATTTGAGCTACAAATCGTGTAGGCAAACTCGTCCTGACCGAATACGCCGGGCTTCACAGTGTAGGCCACGCGTCCTGCATCAGAAACAGTTGCCTGTCCAAACTGAGGCTGCTGCGAAATCGCAATCGTAAAATCCAGTACATTTTCCGTCACATCATTGCCGGACACCAAAATAGAACCAGCCGTTTCTCCGGCTTTCAGCGTCAATGCATCATCTGCTGCAATGGGCGCCGTCTCCAATTTCACGCGTACCTGATCCGAACTATAATCCTGACATCCGTCGGCAGAAAGCGTCCAGGTGAAAAGATTATCGCCGGTGGTCAGGTTAGCAACATTAACAGAAGCAGCCGTCGGATTGTCAATCGTTGCACCGGAGGCAGTCGTCCAGCGGCCAGTTGTTCCGGCAGGCAGATTAGCCGTCAGGCTGGCGCTTGGAGAGCAGGCTGCCACGTCCATGCCTGCATTCGCCAATTCAAACTGCACATCAAAGGAAACCTGAACCGATGCCGTTTCTGAGCAGCCATTGTCGGTGTTGAGTACGAATAGCTGGTAGGTTCCCGCCTGTCCTACCTGAATTTCGGCAGCGGTCGGGTTGGCAATAGTTGCCGAGCCGTCAATCACCGACCACTCATAAGCTATATTTGCTCCGGTAGAAGACCCGGCACTGCTGAGCGTTGTTGTTTCGCCGCAGCCAATCACGCTTTGCGAAGCCGTTGCGCTGGCCATCGGTACTTCGGGTTCGGTGAGCGTAACCTGTGCAGAGGCTTCGCAACCATCCGCCGTCCGGATAATGGTCAGTTGATAAGTGCCCGCACCATTTGCCGTTGCCAGCAATGGATTATTCGTATTGGTTTGGACCGTGCCGCCCCCAGTCACTACTTGCCAATTTGCTGTAAAGTCGCCATTTATCGACGAGTCGGATGCATCCAGTGAGATATTTGGTTCCGTACAAGTCAGGGCATCGGGTTCTGCGATGAAAACCTGCGGGCGATCCTCATCCACCATCACCTGAATCGAATCGGTCGCCACACAGCCGTTATCGTTATTTGTCAATTCCAGAATATAGATGCCGCCTTGCGTTGCCTCCACGATCAAAGGATTACTGGTGCTTGTTGGGTTGGGCGTATTCTGACCGCCATTCCAGTTAGCCGCGATATTACCCGCAGTAGAAGCGGTTGCATCAATCGTTACTGTTTCAATGGTGCAGGAAAGCATGTCCGGCGTGCCGAAAGCAATCGTTGGCTCGATGCGATCTTCCATCACCACAATGGTATCCGTAGCGATACAGCCATTGGAATTATCCGTAATAACCAAGACATAAGCACCCGGCGTATTGATGCTGGTTTGCAATGCATTGCTCGGCGAAGGCGTAGCGCCGCCATCAAGTGCACTCCACTGATAAGTGAAATCACTACCAACAGAAGAATTTTGTGTATTTGGTGTAATCACATCCGTATCACAAGTGATGCTCGCAGAATCCTGTGCGATGATAGCCGACGGAGCATCGGTATTGGGGTTGACCACCGCTTCGTTAACGCCAACGCAGCCAGTCGTATTATCGGTAATCCTCAGTTGATAAGTACCCGGTGCGTTCACTTCAATGGTGAGCGTTGTATCGCTGCTAATAATATTACCACCCTCCAATAGCACCCATTCCAGCGTGTAATCGTTTGTAATTTCTACCTCGGCTTCAATAGTTAGCGTATTCGTATTGCAATCCAGTTCGAGATCGTCAATCGGCAGCCTGACATTCGGAATATCCGCATTGAGTCCAACCATGACCGAATCAATGGCGGTACAACCATTGCGATTATTGATTACTTCCAGCAGGTAATTGCCCGGGGCTTCTGCAGAAACCTGGAGTGTATCCATTGCTATGACGTTGCCGCTCAAGGTCCAGACATAAGAAAAATCATCCCCGGTGGAAGAACCCGTTCCATCAAGCAACGCGCCTCCATCCTGGCAAGTGACCTCGGTAGGCATACCCGCTTCGGCAGTTGGAATAGAATCATTTACCGCAATGGTTACAATATCGGTGATTCTGCAATTGGTCACCGTATCCGTAACCACGAGCCGGTAAGCGCCCGGCGTAGCTACCTGAGGGGTTAGAGATGCTTCCGTGCCCGGCACAAAAGCGCCACCCTGCAGCGCCTCCCATTGGAAAACAAAATCATCGGAATTACTGATACTGGCATTGAGCGTCAGAGTATCCACTACGCAGGTCAGTTCGGCAGCGTCGCCGGCGTTTACCTGCGGCGCATCCGGGCTGGGTCGCACCACGACGGTGTCAATGGCGGCACAATTGTTCGCTGCATTGATAACCTGCATAATATAAGTACCGGTTTCCTGTACCTGGATGGTATCGCTGGTAGCGATGATCTCGCCAGTTTCCAGGAGCCACTGCGTTGCTGTTTGCAACTGATTATTGATGGAAGCAGAAGCCAGCGTAGCCCGGCTGCCCAGGTCGCAGTTCAACTCCTGATCTGCACCGGCGTTGGCATTGGGGAATGTTTGTGATACTTCGATGGTATCCCGTGCCACACAGCTTGATTCCTGGTTGGTAACGGCAAGAATATAGCGCCCCGGAGCCGTTATCATTGGATTGACCAGCGTTTCCTGCCCTTCCGGTACAATGCCGCCATTGCGAGCCGTCCAAAGGTAAGAAATTGCATTGCCGGAAGAAGAACCAGAACCATCCAGCGTAAGTTCGTTGGTATCGCAGGAAAGTTCCCGACTAAAACCGGCATTCGCTGTGGGGAAATTAGTTGCAATAATCTCGACGGTATCTCTGGCAATACAGCCCGTCTCATTGTTTGTAACTGCCAAAACGTAACGCCCCGGAGCCAGTGCACCAGATGACAGTTCATTATTGTCGGGCGTTAGCCGACCATTTATTGTCGTCCAGCGATAAGAAAAATTAGGACCTTCCGATCCTTGTCCTTCAAGTGTCACAATGGGCGGATCACACACGAAAGGTTTATCGTCACCGGCGTTGGCGGCTGGCAAATCACCGGCAAGCGTCACTTCAAAAGTATCTCTCAGTACCAGGGAAGGGTTGCTGTTGTCAAAAACGGTAAGCGTTACCAATCCCGGAGGCAGGTTTCTGGCTTCGGGGCCGAAGCGCGGAACCGTTGCCGGAATCGTTTCCCAGGTGTAGCCCAGGGGTTCCCGCCCACCGGTTACGCTGACGACAATAGAACCATCCTCATTGCCGGGGCAACTCACGGGGGTGATTGTTGTGTCCGTCAGCAGCAAGCGATCGCGAATGCAAATTTCGCCCGGATCGGACAAAACGCTGCCATCACCATTAATAGTTGTTACAGCAGCCGTTGGTTCGCCCAGGCGCACCTGATAGCACGAATCCGGTGTGCCAGCCAGGTTGAAACACAATTCAAAAATCGTACTGCTATCGGGTAGCGTGGCAGGCGCCCCACTCCAGTTGACTTCCAAAACCCCGACATCCGCCGAAGTTGTATTGAAACTTGCATCTGTAAGTCCGGGCAACGTGCCGGGGTTTTGAATGCCTTCAAACTGCAAAGCAGAAGGCTCCCAGCTTATGGTGAATTGTGTGGACGTTATGTCATCGAAGCTCGTCACATCAATTGGCACACAGGACGTCGTACCAACATCACCGACGACTTCGCCAATATCGAGGAAAAAGCCTTCCGGAAAAAGGACGCACAACTCCGCCAACTGGCTGGTGACGCCGATGTCGTTGCCATTGGAAATAGTGGAAGTCGCCTCCGTTACCAGCGGTTCATTTACAACACTCAGGTCCTGACAATCCTGCGGATCGCCGATCATTTCAAAACAGGCTTCGAATATGACCGTATTGTCGGTTACCGTGTAAGCCTGGCTGGGCGTCCACTGAAAGGTGAAACTACCACTTTCTACGCCCAGAAATCCAAAATTCGCCAGCGATGCTTCCGGTAAATTGATATTTTCAATACCGATGAAAGAAGCGTGATTCGGCTGCCAGGCCATCGAGAATTGATAGCTCTCAATATCGGTGAAATTGGACACCGCCACGTCAACGCAAGTTGTATCACCCAGCGGCGCTTCGCTGTCGGCCAACGTCATGATCACGCCATCCGGTCGAATGACTTCGACGGCGCAGTTGGATGGATTGATGCCGATGTTATTATTCATAGAATTGATGACCCGCGCCGGTGAGCCGCTGAATCGAACCGGGCTTCCGCCACCAACGCCAACCACTTTAAAACACACTTCAAATAAATCCCCCTGCCCGCCGGGTAAATTCGTACCCGATGGCAGCACCGTTGACCAGGATGCTCCGAGCACGCCGTTGGAGACGTTCGCGGTGTTGAGGTCGCCGGCGTTAAATCCGGTTAATTGGTTGGTGAAATTTCTCACTTCCACAAATTCCAGGATATTCTCGTTCCACTCCAAATTCCAGTTAAATTCTCTGATTCCTGTAAAACCGGCAGTGCTGATTTTTACGCAAACTTCATCGTTGGGGTTAACGGGTTCGCCACAATCAGCAAACAATTGCAAACCAGTTGGATCGCAATCTCCCACACGCACGCGCCCGGATTCGGTCTGAACGGCCAGGCGAAAGCCACTGACGACGGCATTCGTGAATTCAAAAGGACGGGGAGAATCGGAGAAATTAATGGGCGTAGAAGTTTCACAATCACCAATTACCCGATAACAAACCTGAAAAATATCAGTGCTGTCCGGCAGGCTTACGCCGGGGTCGTTCGGATCGAAATAAGACCAGGAAACGATCAGGTTGCCGTCGTCCACCGTAGGCAACAGAGGCGTACCGAAACTACTGGCAGCCAGATTGATGAGATTTTCCAGCACGACAACATTTTCAAACTTTAGCACGGTGGGGTCCCAGTTTACCGAGAACTGCATACTCGTCAGGTCATCAAAGCCGGTTACGCTGTAATCCACGCACACCAGGTCGCCTTCGTTACCTTCCTCCCTGGATGCGATAAGCGTGAGCGGCCGTACACCAACGGAAACCAGCCCGTTGTCACTCAGCATACCGATGTTGTTTGGACAGGCATTGACACGCTGCACGTTGATGGGCATTGGGTCATTGCTCAGGGAAATTGAAGTAGTAGCGCCGTAAGCGCCGAGGGCGGTGAAGCACAGCTCGAAGATTCGGGTGCCGTCCTCCAGAATGGTGAAGCCAGTAACAGAAGGCGAACATTCTGCAAATAGCCAGCTCACGCTCAGCTTTCCTTCGGCCGTTAGCGTCTGGTCGAAGTTGGCAGCATCAAAGTTGGGTAAACCAAAACCCTGTACGCCATCAAACTGGATCACATTGGGGTCCCAGTTGAGAGAAAAATCCATCGACAGGATATCCGTGAAGTCTTTCACGCCTATCTCCACACAGAACTGCTCCCCGGCTTCCGGCGAAGCAGACTCAAACAATAAAGAGGGTTGTGCCCACGCCGTTAGCTGAAGCGCGGATACGATTGCGATGGTGGATAGCAATCTTTTCAAGAGATAACTGAATTTCATATTATTAGTTCTTTCCATGGGAAAATGAACAATTAGAAGCCGACTCATTGCCAAATGGCTCCGAGTGCTTTTGTTTTTACGTTAAAAATTATCAGGGATAATCAAAGTACTGTACAATTTTTACAAACTCATTGGTTTGTAGCCTTAGCGATCAAATCCAAAGGATATATTCAATTCATGGGTGGTACCGGCAGAGGGACCAAAAGAAGTGAATGAGTAGCCAAAGCCATATCCGATGCGAATGATATTGTCGAAACTGTTGGCGCCCAGCATGACTCCCGCATCCAGATGAAAAGTTTTCGCGGAAGAGACGCCCGTGCCGATCCAGAGGCTGTTTGGCGTTTGATAGCGAAGGTTTACGTCCACGTTTACCGGCGCGTTTTGCGTGTATTTGACCCACATGGATGGCTCCAGGAAGCTATCATTGTCAAAAAACTTGTAGAATCCGAGTAATCCGTAGAAGTGCTGCACGCGCTGGGTGAAAAATTCGCCATCGTCGTTCCGGAAGGTCAGATCGAGCCCGGCCACCTGCGGCACCGATACACCGGTATAGAAGTAATCGGCGTCGCCAATGGTTTGATAATAGTAAACGCCCACGCCCACGTCCGGGTACATTTGCGCTTGATTCATCGTACCGAGCACGTCGCCGCCATCCCGCAGAAAAATCTCGGAAGCATTGACCCGGTACTGCACTGCGCCCGCACTCAAGCCCACGACGAAGCCGCCGTATTCGGGATCTTGCGAAAGCACACCCGCTATCCGACCGTAAAACCCGGTAAAGCCCGTGGGGCCGGTTTGATCGTTGAACAGGTGCCCGCCAGCCATAAAGGTGACACCGCTGTAATCTTTATTCAAGTAGGAAAATCGGACCGTCTGCGTGGTAGGTGCATTGTTCAATCCCACCCATTGGGCGCGATACGAAGCGCCAAAGTTGAGATTTTGTCCGAAGGCTAGAAAGTCGCTCTCGACAGCAGCCGGGTTGATCACCCCCGCATTTTCGCGGTATTGCGTGAACAATGATAACTGCTGAGCCTTGAGCGCCAGGGTCGTCAAAACTAAAACGACAGGGAGTAGTAGATACCTCGTCATGGGATAAGTTTTTGAGATGCGCAAAAATAGCAAATTTTATTTCTCAAATATATTTTTTCTTAATTTTAACAGATACCTCCCTTCTGTCAAAGAAATAGTTTAGAATGTCAATGTGTAGTTTTTCTCAAGCTCAATTTTTTGACAGCACCAAAATTAGGTTTTTGATTCTAAAATAAGGTACTATATCAATGTCTATTTTTTGCAAAATATTATCAATCTGTTAAGAAAAATATTTCTTTTGCAGAAAACAACCTTTCAATATCTTAAAAATCAATTCTTTACGAGTAACTTCCCCCAAAAGTTAAAGTCAAAAAATAAAAAAGCCCGGCTTCGCACAGAAACCGGACTCTCATATTCATTGTATCTCTTTGCTTTTGCTCGCCGAAATACTACTTCTGTCGCATGGCATCTACCGGATCCATCCGGGAAGCCTGCAATGCCGGGATCACGCCCGAAATCACGCCCACTACCATCGACAAAATGACGCCGAACAAGATATTTCCTAATGACATATACAATTCAAAATCAATTACTTGCGACAAAATAGAAGTAATCAAAAACACCAGCAGCAGCCCCATTACACCGCCAACCAGGCACAAAATGGCGGCTTCGATCAAAAACTCGAGCAGGATGATGTAGCTTTTTGCGCCCAGGGCCTTTTTAATGCCGATAATATTCGTACGCTCTTTCACGGAAACGAACATAATATTTGCCACGCTAAACATACCCACCAAAATGGCGAAAAAACCGATAAAATAGCCCAGCATATTGAGCACGCTAAAGAAACTGTTCAGGAAACCCGAAATAATGGACAGTTCGTTGAGCGAAAAATTGTTTTCTTCCTTCGGCTTGAGGCGCCGATGGGTGCGAAGCGTGCCGGTGATGTCATCCCGTAGCTGGCTCATGGAGACACCTTCGGCTGCTTTGACGGCTATGTCGGTATTGCCAAAAAGGCTGTTGGATTTCAGGTTGACGATTTTGCGCGCCAGTTCATAGGATATGATAATGCCTTCATCAAAATTCATCACATTGATCAGGCTTTCCCCCGATTTTTCCAGTACGCCAATCACTTCGAGCTTCCGGCCGTCCACTTTGAGCGTCCTTCCGATGGGATCAATGCTTCCGAACAGCGCCTGCGCTACTTCGTATCCCAAAATAGCTTTATTGGCGCCAAAGTGATATTCGGAGGGTGAAAAATAGCGTCCGCTTTCGTATTCCAGCCCAAACATTTCGCCAAAATCACGAGTGACCCCCACGTAGAATACCTCCATGCTGTTGTTGCTGTATTTAGCGGTTCGATTGCCAACTGCAACATTCATGGAAACAAGCGCCGCCGATTCTACCCGCGCCTGAATCGCTTCGTAGTCATCGTAGCTAAGATTGGGGCGGCGCAAGTACTTATAAAAATTCTGCCCGGGATCTTCGGCCCAGGATATTTTGCTCACGTACATCACGTCGTTGCCCAGCTTTTCGATGCTGCCGCGCACGTTGTCCTCCAGCGAATCCACGGCAGAGTTTACACCAATAATGCAAAAAATACCGATAGAAACGCCCAACAACGACAAAAAACTGCGCAGTTTGTTGCCGATCAATTGTTGCAATGCCTGCGAAATGCTCTCGATGATAACCCGGAAAAGTATCCTCATAATGATGATAAAATGGTGATAAAAAATCAAGCACTAAAGTAGCAATCCATCGCTAACTGAAATAATACATTCGATGAAATAATCAAATTTATCTGCCAATTGTTCCAAAAAGAAAATAAACATTCGTCAAAACAAAGCACAGTTTTTTTCGTATCTATGAATGTCCGTTTGGCACTTGCCTGGCAAAGGCTTCTGGGTATCAGGTATTTCTATTGGAAAAACATTTTTGATTTATACCAACGGACAAGGTAATATTATTATCTTTGCGGTCAATTTTTTGAAAACGAAGGAGAATGAGAACCAAGCTTTCACAATTTGGATTTGAGCTTCCAAAAAAACTAATTGCACAAGAACCTGCCCCAAACCGGGATGAATCCAGAATGATGGTGGTGCACCGGGACACTGGAAAAATTGAACATAAAATTTTCAAAGACGTCATTGATTACTTTGACGACAAAGATGTCTTTATCTTCAACAACACCAAGGTTTTTCCTGCCCGCCTCTACGGCAAAAAGGAAAAAACGGGTGCCAAAATTGAAGTGTTCCTACTGCGGGAGTTGAACTCAGATGCGCGCCTCTGGGATGTACTCGTAGATCCTGCCCGAAAAATCCGCGTTGGCAACAAACTGTACTTTAGCGATGACAACGACAACGACATCCTCGTAGCCGAAGTAGTGGACAATACCACCTCTCGCGGCCGTACCATTCGCTTTTTATACGATGGCTCTGAGGAGGAATTCCAGAAAGACCTCAATACGTTGGGCAATACGCCCCTGCCTAAATACATCACGCGCGAGCCGAATGAAATGGATCGCGAACGCTACCAAACGGTTTATGCCAAAGAAGTAGGCGCTGTGGCTGCTCCTACTGCAGGGCTGCATTTCAGCCGAACCCTGATGAAAATGCTGGAAATAAAAGGCGTAGAATTTGCGGAATTGACGTTACACATTGGTTTGGGTACTTTCCGAACCATTGATGTGGAGGATTTATCCAAGCACAAAATGGATGCGGAATACTTCCGCATCCGGGAAAAGGCGGTAGAAATAGTCAATAAAGCAAAAGCCGAGGACCGGCGCATCTGTGCGGTGGGCACTACCTCGATGCGCGCGATTGAGTCAGCCGTTTCAGCGGAGCGTATGCTGAAAACAGGGGAGGGCTGGACCAACAAGTTTATCTTTCCGCCTTACGATTTTCACATCGCCAATGCCATGATCACCAATTTTCACCTGCCAAAATCGAGCCTGTTGATTATGGTCTGCGCTTTTGGCGGCTACGACCTGGTGATGGAGGCTTATCAGGAAGCTATTAAGGAAAACTATCGCTTTTTTACGTATGGCGACGCCATGTTGATTGTGTAACGCAGGTTTCTCTGCCAGATATGTTTCTTCAACTGGTGCTACCTTAGCATGCGTAGCTGATGCATGGCTGTATCGGGTGCAGGTTCATTGTCCAGGAGAAAGAATCTTCATCGCTTAGTGCTGATGCCCACCAGGACCATGTACATGCCCGTGCGCGATTTCCTCCGATGTAGCCGTGCGCACGGAGAGTACCTCTACGGAAAAATGAAGGTCTTTTCCAGCCAGCGGGTGGTTCAGATCCACGAGCACCTCTTCTTCGCCGATTTCGCTCACCGTTCCCATCAGCTGATGCCCATCCTGGGTCTGCAGCGGAACGACCGCACCAACCTGCAGAAATTCCTCGGCTACTTTGCCGTCGATAATAAAATTACTCTTGGGCAGGGGAACCAATTGTTCGTCATCATACTCGCCGTAGGCATGGAGATGGTCAATGGAAAATGCTATTTGATCGCCTTCTTGTTTGCCTAGTATCTGCGCTTCAAATTCGGGCAAAAGTTGCCCCAGCCCAAACAAAAAAGAGAAAGGATCCTGTTTGTCAACTTCCTGAATTACGGTTCCGCTAGCATGTTCTTCCCGCAGTACATAAGCGATAGATACGACGGTATTTTGTGCAATATTCATATTTGAAAAGACTTGATGTTTGATACAATTAACCTTCGCGGGAAAAAACAAGGGCATCCGCCACCTCCTCTAACCGTTCAGGATATTTGCACGAAGGTAAGCAGAAATCGGCTATTCTCCATGGACTGTGTCTGATATTTCCTGGTCGACTGAGTCCGCTCGGCGAAGAAGTGTAGTTAAAAAAGCATGGCTTAATTTCAAGAAAACCGCAAGCTATACGATAAATCTCCTCGTCCCCGAATACAAGGCAGTTGTAAGCTTTACCAGAGTTCTTCCAAGAGGCCGCGTAGCATTGATTAATCTATACGATGCTCAGCGTGTTTTTATTTTCTATCTTTTATTGTACTTTTGAAAATCACCAGCGGGAACTGGATACACGATAGTACTGTTTTATTTTTGATACAAAAACAAGTATATGACGATAAAAGATAAAATATTACTGGATCTGGGGGAAATTGGTAACCCCAAACTGCTTTACCAAATTCTGGACTTTGTACGTTTGTTGCGCAGAAATAGCGAACAAAGTCAAAGCAATGTGCAACAAGTACTCGCATTTGCAGGTACACTATCTTCAGAAGATGCAAGTGAAATCAAAACCAGCATCGATGAAGCTTTTAATCACATTGAAGGAGAATGGTAAATCATTAATCCCTACCCAATCCGCTTCTGCTTCAACCTCACCGAATTTCCAATCACCACCACATCCGAAAATGCCATGAACAGTGCGCCCCACATGGGGTTGAGGAAGCCCAGCGCGGCGATCGGGATGGCGACGACGTTATAAGCGAATGCCCAGAACAGGTTCTGCTTGATAGTTAGCACGGTGTGCTTCGACACGGCAAAGGCGCGGGGTAGTCGGTCGAGTTGCCCATTGAGCAGCACAATTTGTGCAGACTGAATGGCTGCCTGCGAAGCATTACTCAAAGAAACGCCAATAGTCGCCTTCGCCAGCGCGGGTGCATCGTTGATGCCGTCACCGACCATTGCCGTGGGTGCCTGCTTCGCCAGTCGCTCGATGATCTGGAGTTTTTCTTCGGGTAGCTTTTCCGCATGGAAATTTTGCACGCCCAGCTCTCTGGCAATTGCGGCGGTGCGTTCCTGCTTGTCGCCACTCAAAATGATCGGATTGATTCCTTCAGCCTGCAAATAAGCCAGCATCTCTTTGGCTTCCGGCTTCAGCGTGTCGGCAATTTCGATGGAAGCGAGGAGTTCGTCATTTTGGTGTAAAGCCAGGTATTGATTTCCGGTGGAAACCAGTGATTGATGACTGGTAATCTTGTACTGATTACCTTGCTTATCATTCGCAAAAACGCCGACGCCCTTGCGTTCTTCGACCTGCAATTCGCCGAGTTCTACGCCGTTCACGCGGGTTGCCATTTCTGCGATCAGCGACCTGGCGATGGGGTGAGAGGAGTGTTGCTCCAGCTTGTAGATCAAAGCATTGGTGCGGGCTTCGTCCGGGGTATGATATTCGATATTTTGAATGCGAAACTGCCCGGTGGTCAGGGTGCCGGTTTTATCGAAAACGATGTTTTTAATATTGGAAAAAATCTCCACGGTTTGTCCGCCCTTGATGAGAATGCCGTCCTTCGCCAGTCGACCAACGCCCACCATCACCGCCGTCGGCGTCGCCAAGCCCATTGCGCAGGGGCAGGAGATCACCAGCACGGCGATGGCATTCATTAAGGCTTTTTGAAAGGTTAAACCAAAACCCAAATGCCCGATCAGCAAAGTCAAAAGTGCAATACCCAGTACCACCGGCACAAAGATCGCGCTGATCTTATCCGCCAGGCGCTGGATGTCGGGTTTGTCCTGCTGTGCCGTTTTCACCAATTCGATCATTTGGCTAAGTACGGTATCGCGACCGGTAGCGGTCACGCGCATCTGCATGTTGCCCGCTTGTACAATCGAAGCGCCGATCACTTTGTCGCCTTCTTGCTTATCTATCGAGACTGATTCGCCGGTGAGCATGGATTCGTCCACGCTCAATGCGCCGGATTGCACCACGCCGTCCGCCGGAATTTTATCGCCTTCGTTTACTTGCAGTATGTCGCCGACTTTGATGTCTTCGCGATCAATCGTCACGATTGTGCCCGAAGGCATTACGCGCTTCGCTTTTTCAACCTGCAGTTGGGTCAATTCGCCGATTGCGCTCGTCGTTTGCTTCACCGCCCGGTGCTCGAACCAGTTGCCCAGCAACACCAACGTGATAATAGTGGCAGCTGTTTCGTAAAATATGTAGTTGGGTTCATTTAAAACCGTTCCGATTACACTATACACAAATGCCGCCGTACTACCCACAAAGATGAGCACGTCCATATTTGCGACGCCCGTTTGTACCAAGCCATTCCAGGCGCTTCTGCCAAAGTGGAGTACGCCAATGAGAAACACCGGCAGACAGAGTGCCAGTTGCAGCCAATTGTTATGCATGAACGGCAGGTGCACGCCCAACGACATCAGTATATGCCCGATGAGCAGCGGCGCAGTGAAGATCGCACTGATGATGAGCTTGCGCTCCAGCGTCCACCAGGGTTGGGGTTGCTCTTCCTCCACTACGGTGTAGCCCAACTTGTGGATGCCCGCTTTTACCTGCTCCAGCGACAAAACCTCCTCATTCGCGCGAAAGCGAACTTCCTTAGTTTGAAAATTGACATAGACATCCTGCAGTCCCTTGCGCTCCAGATAACGCGTAATGCTCATCGCGCAGTTATTGCAATCCATTCCTTCCACCTGCAGCTCTACTATATTGTTTGCCATGTTTGGTCAGCCATTTTTGATTTTGTATTTTTAGCGTCGTGATTTTTAAAAAACAAATGCACCACGAAACTTTCTCTCCGCTATACCTTTATAATATGGATTTGCGGTTTGTAATTTGTAACAAATTTAAATAAAATAAGATTTCGTACATAAACAACTAAAACTTATGAACAAGAGAACTTTCCTTAAAACCGGCGCCTTCGCAGCAGCGGCTGTGATGGCAAGCCCTTTGAATTTTGTTTCCTGCCAAAACCCGAATGCGAAGCAGGAAGAAGATCAAACCACCGCAGGTAATTTTGAGCTGCCGGCGTTGCCTTACGAGTTCGCGGCGCTGGAGCCAAATATTGATGCGATGACGATGGAAATCCACCACGATCGTCACCATCAGGGCTATGTCAGCAAGGCAAACGCAGCGGTAAAAGGTACAGATTACGAAAACATGACACTGAACGAACTGATCGAAGCGGTGAAGCCCGGTGATGCCGGCGTGCGGAATAACGGCGGCGGCCACTTCAACCACTCGCTCTTCTGGAAAGTGATGGCGCCCAACGGCGGCGGTGCGCCCAGTGGCAGAATGGCGGATTTCCTGAACGGGCAATTCGGTTCGTTTGATACGTTCAAGGAGCAATTTAACACCGCAGCTACGGGCGTTTTCGGCTCGGGTTGGGCGTGGCTTTGCGTCAATCCCACCGGCGACCTGTTCGTGACCAATACGCCCAATCAGGACAACCCGATGATGAAAAACGTCGTAAGTTCCGATCAATACGGCATGCCGATTTTGGGCATCGACGTTTGGGAACATGCCTACTACCTGAAGTATCAGAACAAGCGCGGCGACTACGTCGGCAATTTCTGGAACGTGATCAACTGGGATCAGGTGAATGCCAACTACGACGCTGCCATGCAGAAGTTTGGATAATTCAACATAGCGGTGGCATCATTTTCAAGTGATGTCATCGCTTCCTGCTTTTTGGAACCATTCCGGTAAGAATTTTGTACTACTTTGAAAATGCCTTGTTATGGTCATCACCATTCAACTTCAAACAAAAGAGGAACTGCAATTTCTTGAACCGCTATTGGAGTTACTGCAAAAAATAAATGCGCAGGTGGAAGTGCAAGACGTGAGCGGCGTAGCGGAAGAAGTTTCAGCGTACACGCCAGAGGAAGTACCCGCATCTGAAAAAGAAAACGTAAAGTTCACTGTTTTACACGTTGCAGATAAGTCATTCAAATTCAACCGTGAAGAAGCCCATGAGCGATAAGTTTTTTCTGGATACCAATGTGCTTGTGTATGCACATTCTGACTTAGATTTTGCTAAACAAAAGAAAGCGCAGGAGATTATTTCGACTCTTCCTACACATATTAGTACCCAAGTATTACAAGAATTAGCTAATACGCTTTCGCGAAAATTTAATTCATCTTGGCAACAAGTTCGACAAGTACTCGATGAAGCTTCGAAGAATATTGTACTTTACATCAATACACCAGAAACCATCAAAAAAGCAATCCAGATTGCAGAGCGTTATCGGTATTCATTTTATGACAGCTTAATCATAGCAGCAGCCTTAGCAACAAAGTCCTCCTTCCTTTATTCCGGAGACCTTCAGCATAATCAAGTCATTGAAGATGCGCTCACAATTGTGAATCCATTCGCGCCAGACGAGTAAGCGGCTTGAACATTTTCGTTTCATTTGAATCGCAAAATACACCCGAAGAAGTACATAAAAATCGTATTTTCATCGCTCGCATTTTTCATTTCAAACCAGAACGCGTGGGGATTGACAAACAACCTTTAGAACTCAACAACGACTTCCAGTACGTTCTCGATGCCATCGAGAAACAAAGTAAAAACCTCTTCATCACAGGGCGCGCCGGCACCGGCAAGTCCACGTTATTGCAACTTTTTCGCAATACGACCCGCAAGAAAGCGGTCGTGCTCGCGCCCACCGGCATCGCTGCCCTGAACGTCGGCGGGCAAACCATCCATTCTTTTTTTGGCTTTCCGCCAAGATTGATCTCCAAGCTCGACATCAAAAAACGCCGCGAACGCCGCTTGTACAAAAACCTGGAGGTGCTGGTGATCGACGAAATCTCTATGGTGCGCGCCGATATGCTCGACAATATCGACTTCTTCCTGCGCCTGAACCGCGAAAATCCAGCGCCTTTCGGTGGCGTACAGGTTGTATTTTTTGGGGATTTGTTCCAGTTGCCGCCCGTCATCGCCTCGGATGTAGAAGCGAATTTATTCCAGTCGCAATACGCTTCGCCCTATTTCTTCTCGGCGCAAGTGCTGGAGGATTTTACGATGGAAATGGTCGAATTACAAAAGGTCTATCGGCAGGAAAATCGGAACTTTCTCAAACTGCTGGAAGCCGTTCGCCTCAATCGCATCGACTACGATCTATTGCGCGAGCTCAATGAGCGTTACGAGCCGGAGTTCTTGCCGCAGGAGTTTTACGTCACGCTCTCCGCCCGCAACAATCGTGCGGATGCCATTAACCAAGAAGAATTGGAGCGGATTCCGCTACCGGCACACACCTATATCGCTACCATCACCGGCAATTTTAAAGAGAGTCTTTATCCTACCGACCCGGCACTGCGGTTGAAGCTCAGCGCCCAGGTGATGTTCATTAAAAATGACCCGAAGCGCCAGTTTGTCAATGGTACCATCGGCAAAGTCGTGAAACTGGAGGATGACAACGTGACCGTCCTGGTGGAAGAAGCTAACGCCCAGCGCCGCTACGTGGAGGTGGAACGCATGGACTGGGAAATCCTGCGCTACAAGCCCAGCCTGACCGACGCCACCCAGATAGAAACCGAGACACTGGGCACCTTCCGGCAATTTCCGCTCAAGCTCGCCTGGGCAATTACCATTCACAAATCGCAGGGAAAAACCTTCGACAAAGTCATCATCGATCTGGGCACCGGCGCCTTTGAGCACGGGCAAACCTACGTCGCGCTGAGCCGCTGCCGCACGCTGGAAGGTATTGTGCTAAAGCAGCCCATCCGCCCGAGAGATATTCTGACCGATGAACGCATCGTAGAATTTTATGAGCAAAATTTTTGAAGTTTGTGTGAATTAATTGTTAACTTGCTAGCGAAAAAGCACCTAAAACCTTACACGTATGGCAACAAGATCACGGATAAAACGACGCAAGAAAAGACAGGAAATACGCGAGAAAAAGGATTACCGAAGATTTTTTACGATCGTAATCATCTCGACACTCGTATTACT
>CAZFBU010000002.1:53709-68658 GCA_964517175.1 uncultured Saprospiraceae bacterium | reverse complement strand
ATAACCTCGCCAAATCTTCCGGCGTATCAATGCCGATGGTTTCCTTGTCCGTCAGGTTAATGGTGATAGGGTAGCCATGCTCCAGCCAGCGCAACTGCTCCAGTGACTCGCTCTTTTCGTAGGCGCTAAGCGGCAATGCACTGATTTCCAGTAGTATATCCCGCCGAAAGCCGTACAAGCCAATGTGTTTGAAATGGCGCGGTTCCCGCAGCCACTCGTTCTGTAATTCACCCCGCACGTACGGAATCGGATGGCGACTGAAGTACATCGCCCGGTGATTTTTATCGAAAACGACTTTTACGACGTTCGGATTGAAGAGCGCTTCCGCAGATTCAATTTTTTTAGCCAGCGTAGAAATCTGCGCCTCCTTTTTCAAAGGCTCAATCGCCCGATCAATTTGCCCGGGATCGATAAATGGTTCATCGCCCTGAATATTCACAATTAGTTCATAGCCAGGCATTTGACGGGCAACCTCCGCACAGCGGTCCGTACCGCTCTGGTGGTCTGTACTGGTCATAATGACATTTCCCCGAAATGCGTTACAATGGTCGAAGATGCGTTCGTCATCGGTGGCCACGATCACAGCATCGAGCAATTTGGCTTGGAGTGCCTGCTCGTAAACGCGTTGTAACATTGATTTACCCGCAACATTTGCCAACGCTTTGCCCGGAAAACGGGAAGAGGCGTATCTTGCGGGAATAATTCCTAAGGTTTTCATGGGAAATTTGAATGTTTATAATGAATTTTTAATGCCTTGCTCTTGTTGTAGAAGAGGAATTGTCATTTTGCTAATCCAAAAACAACTATGAGAAAAACGCTTTTTTTCACGCTCTGCACACTGGCATTGGCGCAGGTAAAAGCATTTGCCACCGGCGACAGCCTCAGTTACCTCACTCCGAAAGATACGATATTTTTGTCTATCAATACCTACGGCGAGAAAATATTTGAACATCGGATGGAGTCGAAACAAACCCTCTTCTCGCTCGGCAAGTTTTATGGATTGTCGCTGGAGGAACTGTACTGGTACAATCCGGAGGTAAGAGATGGCAATATAGCGGTTGGACAGGTCATTTACATTCCATTGCCCAATCGGGCGATTTTGCGCTACCGCCCGAAAAATTACGACCCCTTCAAATACGTGCCGATTTACTACATCGTCAAGCGAGGCGACACCATGTTCGGCATTACCAAAAGGCATTTTCGCATGGAAATCAGCGAGATCATGCAACGCAACCAACTGACATCGGAAACGTTAAAAGTTGGGCAACTCCTGCACATGGGCTGGATGAAAATAGAAGCCATACCTGCCGAATGGCAAGGCGATACCGAAAATCCGCTCCTGAAAAAGAGCAATGCCCTGGGTAGAATTTACGAGCGCGAACAGGGCAAGAAAAAAGAGATAGAGCACCAGGGGGTCGCTTTCTGGCAAAAAGAGAGCAAGGAAAACTCCGACTTTTATGCCCTGCACCGGCACGCCAGGATCAATTCGATCATCCGCGTGACCAACCCCATGAGCCGCGTCACGGTTTACGTAAAGGTGATTGGCAAAATTCCCGATACGGCGTACGGCAACGATGTGGTGGTGGTGCTGTCGCCCATTGCTGCCAAGGCGCTGGAGGCTCGTGATCCGCGTTTTTTTGTGCGTGTTAATTATTATTGAATTCTTTCGCCCTAACAGAACACGGCTTTCATATTGAAGTATATTTCTCTACCTTTGTAACGAAAATTGGGCGCTGGGTCAAATGAGTGGACGAGATTTTGTAAATCTCTGAGATTTGCAAAATCTGAACAGCTACCGAAATTTGAAATAAAAAAATACTCGAACGGATATGGACTATCGCAACAATATACTGGAAACCATCGGTAATACACCATTGGTCAAACTTAACAAAGTAACCAAAGATATCCCGGCGCAGGTTTTTATCAAATTTGAAACTTTCAATCCGGGGCATTCCATCAAGGATCGCATGGCGGTGAAAATGCTGGAAGATGCCGAAGCGCGCGGCGACATCAAGCCGGGCGGCACCATCATCGAATGTACTTCGGGCAATACCGGCATGGGGCTGGCGCTGGGTGCAGCCGTGAAGGGCTACCGCTGTATTTTCACAACGACGGACAAGCAATCCAAAGAAAAAATAGACCTGCTGAAAGCAGTAGGTGCGGAGGTCATCATTTGCCCGACGAACGTTGCCCCGGAAGATCCGCGATCCTACTACTCGGTAGCGGAGCGGCTGAGCAAGGAAATTCCCAATTCCTACTGGTGCAATCAATACGACAACCTCTCCAATCGCCAGGCGCACTATGAAAGCACCGGCCCGGAAATCTGGCGCCAGACGGATGGCAGAATCACGCACCTCGTCGTAGGCGTGGGTACCGGCGGTACGGTTTCGGGTACCGGCAAATTTTTGAAAGAGCAAGAGCCCGACGTAAAAGTTTGGGGTATAGATACTTACGGTTCTGTTTTTAAAAAATATCACGAAACCGGCGAATTTGACGAAAAGGAAATTTACCCGTACATCACCGAAGGCATCGGCGAAGATATTCTACCCAAAAATGTGGATTTCAGCGTGATCGATTACTTCGAGAAAGTGACCGATAAGGATGGCGCACTCATGGCGCGTCGGCTGGCGCGCGAAGAGGGTATGCTGCTGGGCTATTCTGCCGGCTCGGCGGTAGCGGGGTTGCTGCAGTTGAAGGACCGACTGACCAAAGACGACATCGTGGTGGTGGTTATTCACGATCACGGTAGCCGTTACATTGGTAAAATTTATAACGACGACTGGATGCGCGAGCGCGGCTTCCTGGAAACGGAATTAAAAGTAAAAGACATCCTGGCTCGTAAGACCGACAAAGGCTTCCTTTCAGTACAAAAAACAGAAACTGTACGCCAGGCGTTTAACCTGATGAAGGAGAACGATATTTCGCAGATGCCCGTGATGGACAACGGCACGGTTGTTGGCTCCGTTACTGAAAGCGCGGTACTGAGCTATCTGCTGGAAAACCCGTTGAACAACACCGAAAAAAGTATCGAATCCGTGATGCAAGCGCCGTTCCCGGTCGTAGATGCGGACATATCATCAAGTCAGCTGAGCAAATACATTGGCAAGAAAGATTCGGCGATTTTGGTGAAGGACAAAGCCGGAGCGTTTCATATTCTGACACAGTACGACATTATTCAGGCGATGTAACTTTTAAAACAGTTCAATTTGCTTTTGAATGATGGCATTAGCCTGTGCATTGGCAGCGGAAGGCTGGCTGGCAGCTTCCGCAAGGATGCGCTTCACCACGCGCAGCTTGTGCGTGTAGCGGGATTCTTCTTCGCTGTAAATGCCGAAATGATCAATTTTGTCGATGCGGACTTTGCCGTGTGCGTGCAAAATTTCCGAATCGGAAAGCATTAATCCCACGTGCGAAACCCGCCCCTTGCTATCCTCGAAGAAAGCAATATCGCCCGCTCTGGCTTCTTCCACAAAATCCACTGCTTCGCCCAGATATACCTGTTGATTAGCTTCGCGCGGCAGCTTGATACCGATAATTTTAAAGAGAATTTGCATCAGCCCGCTATCATCAATGCCGAAAGGCGAGCGCCCGCCCGCCAGCGCCGGTGCATGGAGGTAGCGCCGGGCTATTTTGATGATAAAATCCGCCGTCGGTACGATATCGTTCGGAAAAATCGCCTGCCCGCTGAAGGTGTAGCTCTGGTCATCCAACTGAAAGCGAATACCGTCGAAACTCGGCAATTGCGCACCCAGCGTGATCGGCATGAAAAAATCATTCGCCATGATGGCTTGCATCAACTCCAGATTATAGGCGAAGTGTTCCCCAAACAGCTCAAATTCGCTCGGCGTGATCGGTTTGATCTGCGTTGCGGACACCCAGCCCACGAGATTATCCCAGTGGCAGCGCACTTTCACCCATTGCCTGCCTTTTTTTTCCAGCATTTCGACCAATTCTCCAAACAGAAGTTGGGAAACCATTTCGCTGCTGTCGGAACTGGAAGAGCGGACCGGTGCAATACTGAGTGGGCATATTCCGTAAGACATGGATGAGCGTTGCTGTTTTTTGAATACGTTTTAGGGATGAGCCGCAAACGTTTTTTCTTCAAAATGTGAACATAAGTGCCTGTTCCAAACTATCTATAAGTAATTTCGGTTTCTTTTTCTCGCTCACTTTGTTGAAAATACTCGCCGTAGCTTCGGCTATGACTGTGCTTTTCGCCTCGTGAGAGAAAAAAATAATTCCGAAATTTTACCTATCCGTAATTTAAAACAGGCACTTAGTTTCAAAAATAATAAATATCTGTTAAACTCCGTTGTGTTTGGTGTGCATATTTCAAACATGCTGATTTGCCAATGCACCGGAATGCCAACTTTTTCCATAAATTGCGGCGACAAATATCCAGGTAACCGAATTTTGGCAAATCGGCAAATTAGTACGTTAAATTCCCAAAAATGAAGCAATACGCTATACTGTCTTTTTTCTTTTTGATAACGACGACGAGCATCTTCGGACAAGATCAGCATTTTACCCAGTTCTACGCCTCTCCGCTCACGCTGAACCCATCGCTTTCTGGAGCGTTCAGTGGCAGGTATCGCCTGGCAATGCTTTACCGCGACCAGTGGCGCAACGTGCTGGACAACCCCTACGTGACGATGGGCGCAGCGCTGGATATGCGCTTTGGTCTCGATTCGCGCCGCAAGCAAACCAATGATTCTTTCGGTGCCGGTGTGCAGTTTTTCAGCGACCGGGTACCTTCGATTGATTTTGCCACAAATCAGATCAATTTGTCCGGCGCTTTCCACAAATCACTCAGCAAAGCCAACAATCAGTTCCTGAGCATTGGCGCACAGGTGGGCATTGCTCAGCGCAATATCAACTACGAGCGCATCAACTTCGGCGACCAGTTCAATGGCAATGACGGCTACACCGAACCGACCAGTGAAATCCTGCCGGAAAATAACTTTTCGTACGGGGATATTGGGGTGGGGTTGCATTATTCCTACGCGCCGCGAAAGTCCGTTGGCGTTTTCGCGGGGGTAGCGATGCACCACGTGCTGGAGCCGCAGGTGAGCTTTTTTATTGATCGGAATGATAACGATGGGGTTGAATTCAACGGAGATAACACGCTGCTGCGCAAATATACAGCACATTTGGGGCTGCAAATTCCCATCGGCGAGCGCGTTCAGATATTGCCGCGCGGACTCGTACACCTGCAAGGCTCGCACCTCGTGGCGAATGCCGGTTCCAACGTCCGCTTTCTCGTCAATGACATCAATGGCATCGCCCTGCACGTAGGCGGCTGGGCGCGGGCAGTGGGCAATGAGGACAACAGCTTCGCCATGAACGTGGCTGTAGCCATGCTCGGGCTGGAATTCAACAACGTACTGGTGGGCTTCAGCTACGACGCCAACCTCGATTATCTGAATTTCACCAACCGTCGCCAGGGCGCTTTTGAGATTTCGATTGCCTTCTTAGGGCAGTATGAGAATGAGACGGTACTGTGCCCGAAGTTTTGAGTTTATTGGATATTTCAAAACGCCACATTCTCCACAATTTCCAGACCATAGCCAATTAAACCGATACGGCGGCGCGGGTTGTTGGTTAGCAATTTGATTTTGCGAATGTTCAGGTCACGCAGGATTTGTGCGCCGATGCCAAAGTCACGCTGCGACATACCAGACGGACGCTCAACGCTTTCGCCGTCGAATTCCTGTTGGTATCGTTCCAGCAATTGCAGGATGACGTCCGATTTTTCGCTCTGCCGCATATACAACACTGCCCCTTTGCCCACTTCCGAAATCTTCTTCATGGCGTTTTCCAGGCGTTTGCCATAATCCTCAAACAAATAGCCCATCACATCGCCCGTTTCGGTTGAGGAATGCACGCGCACCAGTACGGGCTCGTCCTCCGTCCATTCACCTTTTTTTACAACTAAATGAATATCGCCGGAAGTTATTTCACGATAAGCAATAATATCAAAATCGCCAAACTTTGTTTTTTTCTTCACTTCTTTTTCCCGGCTAACCAAACTTTCGTTTTGCATGCGATAAGCCACGAGGTCTTCAATCGCAACGATTTTCAGGTCGTGCCTCTTTGCCACTTCCATCAATTGCGGCAAACGCGCCATCGTACCATCTTCGTTCAGGATTTCTACCAAAACCCCCGCCGGATAATAGCCCGCCAGCCGAGCCAGATCAATCGTTGCTTCGGTATGTCCCGTGCGCCGCAACACCCCGCCGCTCTTGGCGCGCAGCGGAAATATATGCCCCGGACGCGCAAAATCACTGGCTTTGATATTTGGATCAACCATTGCCCGGATGCCCGTCGCCCGATCGTAGGCAGAAATGCCCGTGGTGCAGCCGTGCCCGATCAGGTCGATGGAAACCGTGAACGCGGTCTCGTGCAGCGCGGTATTCGAAGATACCATCATGTTCAACTCCAGTTCATCGGCGCGGCGCTCGTCAATTGGCGTACAGATCAGCCCCCGACCGTACGTTGCCATAAAATTGATGATCTCCGGCGTGATACACTCTGCCGCACATATGAAGTCGCCCTCGTTTTCGCGATCTTCATCATCCACCACGATGACCACCTTGCCGGCGCGGATGTCCGCAATAGCTTCTTCAATGGTATTGAGTTGAAACTTTTCTTTGGTTTCCATGGTTACTTCCAGGCTTTTATCCAAATTATTATTCATGATTTGCGTTTCTTTTTTCGAATAATTCTGCAAAGATACGTACAGAATGCTCCCAACTGTATTTTTGTTCTACAAAATCTCTTGCAGCTTGTCCGATGGTTGTTTGCAGATTTTCATCGGCCAGTATTTTCAAGATATTTGCTGCAAAGTCTGCCGCCGTATCCGCGACAAAAATCGTACTATTAACAGGTGCGTGAATCGCATTGTTTACCATGCCGGTCGTCACGCAAGGCAACGCCATCGACATGGCTTCCAGTATCTTATTCTGCTGACCGCTCCCCAGAAATATAGGCGCTACAAAAACCCGGGCACTTCCGTACGCATCGCGGATATCCTCTACCCAACCTGTGACCGTGACGTGCGCGCTTTGCAGCCCTAGCACCTCACTCGTGGGGCGAGCGCCGGCGATGAGGATGCGAACATCCGGCAAAGATTGTTGTAATATAGGCACGATTGCTCCTACCAGAAATTTGGCAGCCTCGACATTGGGGTGGTAGCCCATGTTGCCTACAAAGGCAAGATGATATTTGGCTTCGGATTTAAAGTTCGGATGAAAAAAATCCGTATCTACGCCATTCGGCACAATGCGTATCTGCTCTTTCCCTGCAAAAGTAAGCAAATTCCGATCCTGCTCGGAAATGATGGTGCAGTGGTCAAATGCCGCAAATGCTTGTGCTTCGTATGCCTGCAGCCGCTTTGCTTCCCGCCGGAACAACCAGCGCCACAGCCCGCGTGAGCGCTCCGCCCGCCGCTGCATGCCGATGGAAAAAGTATCCATAAAATCGAGCGTTTTTGGCAAAGGCGAGCCGGATACGTAGGGTGCCATGCGGATCAACTGACAATAGAGATGATCGGGCTTTTCCTGTTGAATGAGACGGATAATTTTTTTGCGAATACCGAGATTGTAAAAATAACTCACCTGCAAAGGCAATCCGCGCAACCATCCGCCAATCAAATTCCGTGCAATGCGAAGTTTCGATAGCGGAAAAACGTGAATGGTCGTACAAAACTGGCGCAGATGCGCTAGTTCGGCAGGTTCCGGTGGTTGCTCGGCAAGCGAGATCAACGTGATTTCATAGCGACGACTCAGTACCCTGATCTGATGGTAAATCCGAAGCTTATCGCCTTTTTCCAGCGGATAAGGAAACCGAGATGTGAGAATGACTAATTTCACCGGTGCTGCCAGAAAGCATTAAATGATTCAGAATCTGGTTTCGTTCAGCCGTGGAGTGATTGATAATTGTTAATTTTTGATTGCTAATTACGAATCTACAAATAACAGTTAACAAGTAACAATTAACAAGTAATAATCAGCAATTTTCAATTCTACCATTTTACCCTTCACGTACCCGTTGACGTCAGTACGCCCTTTTTAGTTGGCAGGAACGGCTTGACGCCGAAGCGTTCGGCAAACAACTGGCTGTAAACTTGCAGCAAATTTATGGCGATTTCGCGATTATCATAATTTTGTAAGGCAAATGCACGCGCGCGTTGGTTGATTTGTTTTACCAGCATCGGATTTTGGTAGCATCTGGCTATAGCGCGAATGAATGCCTGCGGTGCATCTGCGACTAACACTTCCCAGTTGTTTCTGGCGTGAATGCCTTCCAAGCCCATGCTCGTGGTCAGCACCGTGCGCCCCAGCGCCATACCCTCCAGGATTTTTACGCGCATACCGCTGCCCGAAAGCAAAGGTACGACCATCATCGGGTGGCTGTTGATGAATTCCGCCGCACTGGGCACTTCCCCGTGAAATGTGACATTTGGAATTTGCAACTTCCGCATCCAATCGGGTGTGTTGCGCCCCGCCACGTGAAATTCCAGATCAGGAAAGCGGCGATGCACCTCCGGCCACACATGGTCCAAAAACCACTGCAGGCCTTCCTGGTTGGGTATCCAATCAAGCGAGCCAATGAAGCCGAGCGACAGCTTGCCGCCGGGGTTGAGATAATTCGGATGATAATCCGCACCGTCAATGCCAATTGGCGTGACTACGCTGGTTTTTTTGTAACCCAATTTTTTGAATACTTGCAGGTCGCGCTCAGAAATAGCCACCAGCAGATCGTAATTGGCCAGTTGCGCCAATTCGTATTGCTTGAGTTTTTTGGTCAGATGGCGCAGATACCATTTTTTTGGAAAAAAACGCGTATGGTTGCTGATGCGCTCCCAGATTTCATGCTCCACATTGTGCGACCGCATGGAGATGATCGCATCTGAATGCTGGCGGATCGTCTCGATATATGGTGCCAGATACAAGGTTTCCAACTGGATTAAATCAAATTGCTGCGTTTGCAACAGATGAATCAGTTTTAGCCGAAAGGCTTCCGATTCAAATCGGCTGACGTGATAGGACTCCGGAGAAAAAAGATTCAAAAATGCGGCAAACGGTTTGACGCGATTGTCAATATCGACCGTTTGAATGGCTTTGTAATGATTAAAAGCCGGGGGCAGTTGTTTCAGGTCGAAGTAATGCTTGCAGGTGTTCATCGCGAGCAGGGTCACTTCGCACCCCAATTCATCGAAAGACTTGCTTAAGCTATTTACCGCGATTGATTCGCCATCTTTTAGTGGATAGGGAAATTTTTTGCAGAGTTGAAGTATTTTCATAAATTGGCTTGGTGTTTATTGTATGTGATCGTGTTTTTGGGAAAAGCAATTTTTGCCTGCCGGTCATGCCGATTCTTTATAAGCAAAAATACCTGCAAATGGTTTTCAAAAAGTAAGACATTTATAGCTACGAAAACGTCTGGCAAAGTGGTTGAAAAAAATGTCGCCATTTTTACAAAAATGTCTTACTATGCCCACCACATAAAGATAGTTTTTCTTTCAGAAAGTAGAAAAAAGAGCGGAAATTAATTTAAAAAACAATCTCTTCGTCCTCGTTCCATGGGGGTGAAACGATGCACAGAAAGCGCAGATTTACCGCGCCCGTGTTCTCGATGTACTGCCTGGCACCGGCCGGAATGAGCACGAGGTCGCCGGGCTGCACCGCCTGCAATTCGTCATCGACGTGCGCCACGCCCTGTCCTTCCAGAATGATATACGCTTCCGAACTGGTTTTCAGCGCGTGCGGGAGGGAGGATTTTCCGGGTTCCACTTCCGCAAAAGCGAGGCTATAATTCGTATCCACCGCGTCATTTTTTGGGTGGAGCCATTCTTTAATGATCGTTTCGTCGCCGGCAATAAAAGATTGAATTTGATCCAGAGATTTAAAGAGCATTGTATTTACGGTGTTTTAGTTTCCGGTGTTCAGACTCCGTTCCATCAGGCGCAGCAGCCCGGTAGTTTTTGGAGAGATGATGATTTCGATTCTGCGGTTCTGCGCCTGCCCTTCGCGGGTTGCATTGGAAGCCCGCGGCAGAAACTCACTGCGCCCGACCGCCGATACCTGGTTGGCGACAATATCAAAATCTTTCGTCAGCGCGCGCGCCACTGCCGTCGCCTGTTCCGAGCTAAGCGCCCAGTTGTCGGGGTAGCTGCGACTACGCGGCGTGGTGTTGTCGGTATGTCCTTCCACCGCGATGTCCATACTGGGATTGTTGGCCAGCACCACTCCCAGGCGCGCCAGGGTTTCCTGTCCGGCACGACTCAGACGAGCGCTTCCGGTGCCAAAGAGCAAGTCACCCGGCAACCGCACAATCGCTTTCCCTTCGGAAAATTCGGTTGTCACCCCATCGGTTGCGAAAAACCGCATGGTTGTATCGAGGCGGGTGTAAAAATCGGCGAGGATTTGATTGCGTTCCGCTACGGTGGTTTGCAGCGTTTGCAGGGTTTGCTCGCGTTGGGTCAGTTTTTCGGTGGTTTCGCTCAGCCGCTGGTTCAATTGTTGAATCTGCGAAGAAGAGGAAGTATTGATGTCACTCAGGCGAGACTTTAATTCCTGGTTTTCGTTGCGCAGGTTGTTATTCACATATTCCAGTGTGCCATTGGTGCGACTTACGTCTGTGAGTTGGCTGGTCAGATCGCTCACGCGGGTGCGCTCGGCGGCAATTTCTTCTCGTAATACCGATTCGCGCTGTTCCGCAGCCCTCCGGGTGTCAAACTCAAGCAGGTATTTTTTCTTACTGACACAGGAACTCAGTAAAAACAAGCTCAACAAAAGAAAAAACAGGATTTTTCTCATGTTACGATACAGGATTTTTAGCAAAAATAACAAATTAGAAGACGAGAATAACGAAATCATCCATTCCTCCTCCGTCCTTGGCGGACAAGCATCCTCCTATTCTCCCATCTTACCATCCTCCTTACGATTATCTCAATCTAAAACTAGACGAACCCAGAATCCCAAAATCGGCATAAACCGTTGCGATATAGGTTCCGGCTTTTAGTTTTTCTTCTACCGGGTAGCTGAAATTCAGGCGTTGTGAACGGGTCAGGTTTACTTCCTTTGCCTGCTGTGCCTGTATTTGCAACGGCGTGCTACTGGGCGTCGGGATGCTCACACTAATCGGCGTACTTTCGGTAGCCACCAAAGCGCCATTCACATCGGTGAGTACCAGATAGAGCGCATGTGCCCCCTGAAACTCCTCCGGCAGATCCACCAGGTCGAAACCGATGTTGATCTGGCGCGTACGCCGCGCCTTGCTCGTGAGCTTATCCGAGCGCGTTTCCACGTCCACCCGGAACGCCGAAGCTTTCACGCCCGCCCGCGTGAGCGAAGCTACCCGGTCCTGCAACTGGGTGTTGATTTTGTTCAAATCATCTACCTGCGAGGACAACTGTCCGCGTTCTACCGTCAATTGCTCGTTTTCGGCACGCAATTCTGCGTTCTCCGCCCTAAGCTGCTCATTTTCAGCTTGTAACTCACCGATTGCGCCTTCCATTTCGCCGCGCAACTGCCGCAACTGGTTGATCTCCCGGCGCAATCCCTCGGTCGTATTCACCGACTGCGCGCGTGCACGACGCACCAACGCTTCTTTTTCTTCCACCAGTTTTTGCAATTCGGATAACGAACCTTGCAAGCTATCATTTTCGGCGCTCGCCAGTTGCAAAACATTTTGCAAACTATCGAGGTCGCGCTCCAGGTTGGTACGCATCACCAGCAGGGAATCGCGTTCCGCGCTCGTTTCACCGAGATCACCTTTCAGGTTGCTGCGGTTGAACAATAAAATGGCGATCACAATCAGCGACAGCACAAACAGCGCCGTCATAATATTGGCACGGTTTTTCAAAGCTTTTTCAGTGCTCATCTTGGTTTGTTTTAATTCTTTTTGTTTTTTGTTTCCGGCTTGCGCCAGCGGCAAGCTAATCATTGAACGCAAAAATGGTAAGAAGTAACCAAAAATCAGCATAATTTATGGTAGAATCCGTACAACTCGCTGCGAACGGGCCGCGCTTGTCTCGAATCGTCGCCGGCGTGATGAAATGGGGCGATTGGGGCAGGCAACTCGACACTCAGGAAATGCTCCGACTTATTGAGCAGTGCATCGAATCGGGCGTTACCACCTTCGATCATGCAGACATTTACGGTCATTATACCACAGAAGCAGCATTTGGCGCAGCTTTAAAATTGCAACCCGCTTTGCGCGAACGCATGCAGATCGTGACCAAGTGCGGCATCAATCTCGTGACGCCGAATCGACCGCAACACCGGATCAAATCTTACGATACGAGCAAAAATCATATTTTAAAATCGGTGGAACAATCGCTGCAAAACCTGCACACGGATTATATCGACTTATTGCTCATTCATCGTCCGGATGTGCTATTAAACCCCGATGAAGTTGCAGAAGCATTCTCGAATTTACGGCAAGCCGGAAAAGTGAAATACTTTGGCGTTTCGAATTTTACGCCGAGCCAGTTTGCCCTGCTGAACTCCAGAATCGAACTCGTCACCAATCAGGTGGAAGCCAGCCTTCTGCATCTTGATCCATTTATCGATGGCACTTTCGATCAGTGTTTGCAGCACCGCATCCGGCCGATGGTCTGGTCGCCGCTGGGCGGCGGGGACATTTTTGGCGAGCCGAAGGACGACCGCACACTTCGCATTCAACAAACAGCCAAATCGCTCGCAACAAAACACGACGCAGCCCTCGATCAAATCCTGCTGGCGTGGTTGTTCCGGCATCCGACGCAGTTGCTACCGGTACTCGGTACGACGCGCATCGAGCGCATTCAGGCGGCGGTAGCGGCACTGCACATCGAGCTTGCGCGCGAGGAGTGGTATGAATTGTGGCAGGCTTCGAGAGGGGCGGAAGTGGCGTGAGGGGTATGAATTTTTTTCCTCTGATTTGCCTTGCGTTTTCATTTTGAAAACGCTCTTTTCCTGCCTATTTTGCAACCGAAAAAATCCTAAAAAGCCATGCAAACGACCCAACACGAAAAACTACCCGTTCAGGTATTTCCGGATTCGCGGACCGCTTCGCAAGCCGTGGCGCGGGAAATTGCCAATCTTATTCACGCCAAATCGAAAACCGGTGAGCCGTGTGTGCTGGGGCTGGCGACCGGCTCCACGCCAACTACGGTGTACGCAGAACTCATCCGGATGCATCAGGAAGAGGGGTTGAGCTTTCAGAATGTCGTGACCTTTAACCTGGATGAGTATTATCCTATTGAACCCGATCAGTTGCAGAGCTACGTGCGTTTCATGAATGAAAACCTGTTTCACCACGTGGATATCAAGCCGGAGCACGTGCATATTCCGGATGGCACCGTGCCCAAGCAGGAAGTGGAAACGTATTGCCGGGCGTACGAAGCAAAAATTCAGGAATTTGGAGGTCTGGATTTGCAAATTCTGGGCATCGGTCGCACGGGGCACATCGGCTTCAATGAACCCGGTTCGGGGAGGGATTCGCGCACGCGCCTCATCACGCTCGACCACATCACGGTGACGGATGCGGCGAGTGATTTTTTTGGTGAAGAAAATGTGCCGCGCAAGGCAATCACTATGGGCGTCGGTACTATTCTAAATGCCAAACGCATCGTGCTGATGGCGTGGGGTGAGGGCAAAGCGCCGATTATTCGGGAAACGGCGGAAGGGGCGATCAGAGATGCGGTGCCGGCGACTTATTTGCAGGAGCATCCTAATGCGGAAATTGTTCTCGATGAAGCTGCCGCGGCAGAGTTGACACGCTTCAAAACACCCTGGCTGGTGGGGAGTTGCACCTGGGATGAGCAAATGATTCGCAAGGCAGTCACGTGGCTGAGTTTAAAACTGGGCAAACCTATCTTAAAATTAACCAATCGCGACTACGCAGATAATGGCATGGTCGATTTAATTACCGAATACGACTCGGCATATAATATTAACATCAAGGTTTTCAATCAGATACAACATACCATTACCGGTTGGCCGGGCGGCAAACCCAATGCCGATGATACCAACCGACCCGAACGCGCCAAGCCCGACCACAAGCGGGTCATCATTTTCAGTCCGCACCCCGATGATGACGTGATCTCCATGGGCGGCACGTTTATCCGTCTGCACGATCAGGGGCATGAGGTGCATGTAGCATATCAAACTTCCGGCAACATTGCTGTTTTTGATGATGATGTGGTGCGTTTTGCTGATTTTGTGAATGATTTTCACGAAATGTTTGGTTTGCATCAGGAAGTGACGCAATCGCTGTTTCATACCATTCAGCAAAAGCTCAATTCTAAAAACCCCGGGGAGGTTGATCCGCCGGAAGTGCAAAAGATCAAGGGCTTGATCCGGCGGGGTGAAGCGAAAGCAGGCTGCCGATACGTTGGCATTCCGGAGGAAAATATTCACTTTCTCGATATGCCATTTTATGAAACCGGTTTGGTCAAAAAGAAGCCGTTGAGTGAAGCCGACGTGCAAATCATCGGGAATTTATTGCGCGAGGTAAAGCCGCACCAGATATTTGCTGCCGGTGATCTTTCCGATCCGCACGGCACGCATCGGGTCTGCTTACAAGCGATTTTTCAGGCGTTGGAATTTTGTAAAAATGCAGGCGACAAGTGGATCAGCGACTGCTGGCTGTGGCTCTATCGGGGCGCCTGGCAGGAGTGGGGCATCGAAGAAATTGACATGGCCGTACCGCTCAGCCCGGAGGAGTTGCTCCGCAAGCGGCGGGCTATCTTCAAGCACCAGTCGCAGAAGGATCGACCGTTATTTCCCGGGCACGATTCGCGCGAATTCTGGCAGCGCGCGGAGGAACGCAATCGCGGCACGGCCCGCCTTTACGATAAGCTAGGGCTGGCAGAATACGAAGCCATCGAAGCGTTTAAGCGGCACTTTTTTAGCTAATAGCTGAGTCGGGCTTTATGCCAATTTGGAAATAATTGAAAAT
>CAZFBU010000002.1:49101-53609 GCA_964517175.1 uncultured Saprospiraceae bacterium | reverse complement strand
GCTATGCTGCCCCCGCTTTGATCTCTTCTACCACTTCCGGGTTGAGCAGGGTAGAGGTATCGCCGAGACTATCGCCTTCGCCGGAAGCGACTTTGCGCAAAATGCGCCGCATGATTTTGCCGGAGCGGGTTTTTGGCAAACCGGAAACCACCTGAATTTTATCGGGTTTGGCGATTGGTCCGATTTCCTTGGTCACTACATCCAGCACTTCGCGTTGGAAAGCGGCTTCATCCGTTACCGGCTCGTCTGTGATGACATAAGCGTAAATGCCCTGCCCCTTGATGTCGTGTGGGTAGCCGACGACCGCCGATTCGACCACCCGCGGGTGCAGGTTGATCGCATTTTCTACTTCCGCCGTACCAATGCGGTGACCGGAAACGTTCATCACATCATCCACCCGACCAATGATGCGGTAGAAGCCATTTGCATCGCGGCGTGCGCCGTCGCCGGTGAAGTATTTGTTTTCAAATGCGGAGAAATAGGTCATCTTCGCGCGCTCGTGGTCGCCGTAGGTGGTGCGTATCATCGACGGCCAGGGAAACTTGATGCAGAGCATGCCTTCTACTTCATCGCCATCGATCTCTTTGCCTTCGGCATTCACCAGGCAAGGCTGCACGCCGGGCAAAGGTAAGGAGGCGTATGTCGGTTTTAGTTCGGTAATGCCCGCCAGCGCGGAGATCATGATGCCGCCGGTTTCCGTTTGCCACCAGGTATCCACAACGGGGCATCTGCCCTTGCCGATTTTATCGTAGTACCAGCGCCAGGCTTCTTCGTTGATGGGTTCGCCCACGCTACCGAGTACTTTCAGCTTACTCAGATCATAGTTGTCAATGTAAGAATTCCCCATCGCTTGCAGTGCCCGAATCGCGGTAGGTGCCGTATAGAAATGTGTAACGCCGTGCTTTTCGCAAATTTGCCAGAAGCGACCTGCATCTGGATAAGTGGGTACGCCTTCAAACATGATCGTCGTCGCGCCAGCCGCGAGCGGTCCATAAACAATGTAGGAGTGCCCGGTGATCCAGCCGATGTCCGCTGTACACCAGTAAATATCGCCGTCGTCGTATTGGAACACATTTTTAAAACTGAAAGTGGTATAAACCATGTAGCCGCCGCAGGTATGCACCACGCCCTTCGGCTTGCCAGTAGAGCCGGAAGTGTAAAGGATGAAAAGCATGTCTTCGGAATCCATTTCCTCGGCGGGGCAATCGGCGCTTTGCGGCTCGACTTCCGCGTGCCACCATTTGTCGCGACCGTCGGTCATGCGGACTTCTTCGTTGCCATTTTTGTAAACCAGTACGGTTTCTACGCTGTCACAACCCATTTCCAATGCTTCATCCACAACCGTTTTCACGGGAATATGCTTGGCGCCGCGATTGTTAAAATCCGAGCAAATGACCATTTTGCAACTGGCATCCTTGATGCGATCCGCCAGGGCGTGGGCGGAAAAACCGGCAAAAACCACCGAGTGCACCGCGCCAATGCGCGCGCAAGCGAGCACGCCAAGCGCCAGTTCCGGCACCATAGGCATGTAGAAGCAAACCCGGTCGCCCTTGCCGATACCGTTCGCTTTCAGCGCATTTGCTGCTTTGCACACTTCGGCGTGCAACTCGCGGTAAGTGTAGGTTTTATGTGGCGCATTGGGGTCATTCGGCTCCCAGATGATGGCGGTTTGATCGCCCCGGGTTTCGAGGTGCCGATCCAGGCAATTTTCGGTTATGTTGAGTTTGCCGTTGATGAACCATTTCACTTCCAAATCGCGGAAGTTCCATTGCAAAACGTCGTCCCATTTCCTGCGCCAGTGAAAGGTTTCGGCTTGCTCTGCCCAGAATTGTTCGGGATGATCCACGCTGCGTTGGTACGCCGCCTGGTATTCTTCGAAGGTTTTAATTCTCTGTGTCATATTCATATCAAGCTAAAATTACATTTTTTTGTACAAAAGAAAAATAATTGCTCTGAATTCAGTAGGTCTTCCATATTATAGTGCTTTTCGCTGCCCGTCCCTGCCTGCAGGTAGATAAACGGGCGGATTTGCTGCTTTGTAGTATAAATATATGATAATCAACATTTATTAAAATGTTACTTGGCAAAAATTTGAAAAACATTATCAGAAAGGGGCGCTTAGAGCACTTTTGTGAGGGTTCGGATGATTTCGTAGAATTCTTTATCTGTGAGGTCGTAGAGCGAGTTTTTGCCGTCGCGTTGTACTTGTACGACGTTGCGGTTTTTGAGAATGCGCAAATGATGCGAAGCCACGGCTTGTTCGATGTTGAGTTTTTGGTAGATTTCGGTCACGGTCATCTGACCATTGTGATAGAGCATTTCAATGATGGCAATGCGATACGGGTGCGCAATGGCGCGGAGCGTTTCGGCGCTGTTTTCGAGGAATATTTCGCTTAAATGTGTTTTCATTTCTCTCGATTTGAGGTGAAGTGGTGTTCTTTTTTGGAAATATGCTAACTTATTGATTCGATCAGGCAAGGCATGTAAAGCTAAGATACCCTAAAACATCTAACTATATAAAAGTACAAATATTTAAAAAAAAATTCCAGAATCAACCGCTAAATGCCATGGAAAACACCATCGCTACCCGCATTTAAGACTTTCTGAAAGGCTATCCGCCGTTCGATTTGCTGGTCATTCAGTCCAATAATCCGGAATACGGTGCAACTCGCCAGGCGCGTCAATCCGCCCGGCGCTTTCGTGAAACCGGGCGATTACGCGCTCGACAAGCTTTGTCAATTGTATAACCTGCCACTCGACGGCATACCGCTGCCGGCGATGCTTTCATCACGGCTTTGCTGCTGCTAAAATTGCTTACCCGCCTGAAAAAGCGCGGCGTTCGGACCCTCGGCGACCTGTTGCGCAAAAAATTTCAATAAAAAAGGTGCACCGACGTGTCGCCGATGCACCAATGTATTTGTGTTGTACAAAATTCTCTCTAAAGTATTTTCTTATCTCGTCACGACGAAACGCTTGGTAATCGTGCCTTGTGGCGTTACGAAACTGAAATTGTAAATGCCTTGTGGCAAGTTCGTTGCGTCCAGTTGGTAAGTGAACTCACCCGCCGGTACTTGTCCGAGGTTCTCCGCGCGAAGTGTTCTGCCCTGGAAGTCGCTGATTACGACATTCACGCGCAGTGCTTCATTCAGCACATATTCCACTCTGGAAGTTGTGCCGGAAACAATCGGGTTTGGCATGATGTCCAGCTTATTAACAATGCGGCCTACCGAACCGGTGCTGGTTAGTGCGTCCAGTACCAGGGTTACGCCATTTGGCAATGCTACAAAAACGGCAAAGGCTGGCTCCTCACCACTCAGGAAACCGGAAGCCAACACCAGCGCTGCACCACCTTCGAGCGTACTTACATCGGCAGTTACTGCGGCTGCCGCAAAATTATTATTGTCTGCGGGTGTAATGTCCAGATCGTAGGAAGCTGCCGGAACATTCACATAATCGTCCGCAAATTCGCCATATGCGATATTGTCAAACAGGATGCCGCCACCTCTCACTACAACGTCCACTTCCGGTGCGTCGGTTGAACCGTGGTACAACTGAAGATCAACACCCGAACCGCTGGCTGCTGCTTCGCGCGCACCTGCGTAAACCGCCAGATCAAAAGGCGTTTGTGCATCGCCAACCAAGCCGGTTGCTACTACGTAGTACGCTTCGCCATTTTCCAATGTCACACCCGGGAAGGTTGCGATGGCATCCGCCACTGAAGTGCTGCTTTCCGGTGCAATGGCAATATCAAGAGGTGTTCCTGCCGGTACATATTGAAACTCCGTTGCCGTGCGATACGCAAAGTTATCGATCAGCAATTCGCCATTGACATACACATCCACCGTCGGATTAGCGGCATTGTGTACAATTTGGATTCTTGCGTTCTCTACCTGTGGCAACTCTACAACCGCGCCGCTCGGTAGGGCTGCAAACAGACCAAATGCGGGATCATCACCCAGCAAGCCCGATGCAAATACCGTGGCTGCGTTGCCCGCCAAACCATTCAGGTCTGCTTCAAAAGAAGCGACGATATCGGTGCTGCCATTGGCACGAATATCCAGCGTATAAACGCCTTCCGGTACGGAAAGGTAGTCGTCACTGAATTCGCCAAAAGCGAGATTTTCGATCAGGTTGCCCAGCAAACGCTCATCCACATCCACATTCGGCGCACCCGGCGAACCGTGAAAAACACTCAGATCAATCTGATCCATCATATTGCTCGTCTCCCGCGCCATCGCGTTCACTGCCAGGGTAAACGGATTGTCCATGTCACCGACAATGCCATTGGCAATGACCACATACGGCTGTCCGTTATTGAAGATTATATTCTCGAATGTCGCAATCGCATCTGCTGCGGAGGTGCTGTTGGCAGGCGCTACGGCTACGTCAATTTCCACATCTGCCGGTACATCGACGAACGGCGTTGCGGTGCGGAATTCAAAATCATCCACCAGCAACAAGCCATTAGTATAAATATCGACCGTTGGTGAAGGCGAATTGTGAATGAT
>CAZFBU010000002.1:43607-49001 GCA_964517175.1 uncultured Saprospiraceae bacterium | reverse complement strand
GCAACAAGCCATTAGTATAAATATCGACCGTTGGTGAAGGCGAATTGTGAATGATCTGCACCCGCGTAGTCGGTACTGTCGGGAATTCCACGACGGTGCCGTCGGGTAGCGCCGCAAACAAGCCAAATGCCGGATCGCCGCCCAGCAAGCCGGAAGCGAACACCGTCGCTGCGCCATCCGCCAAACCGCTGAGGTCTGCCTGGAAAGTAGCTACAATATTTGGATCGCCCGCTGCGCGTACGTTCAGGAAGTAATTTCTTGGCGCTACGGACAGGTAATCAGTGTAATCGCCATAAGCCAGGTCTGCAATCAGATTGCCAATAGCGAAAGCGTCCACGTCCACATTGGGTGCGCCGGGCGAGCCGTGCAGGGTAGCAAATTCAACATTGCCAGCCGTTTCAGCCGCCGTGCGTGCCATGTCGTTGACTTGCAACGTAAATGGAAAATCCACATCGCCGACGATACCGCCAGCTGTTACGACGTAATTTTGTCCGTTATTGAAGATTATATTCTCGAATGTCGCAATCGCATCTGCTGCGGAGGTGCTGTTGGCAGGCGCTACGGCTACGTCAATTTCCACATCTGCCGGTACATCGACGAACGGCGTTGCGGTGCGGAATTCAAAATCATCCACCAGCAACAAGCCATTAGTATAAATATCGACCGTTGGTGAAGGCGAATTGTGAATGATTTGCACCCGCGTAGTCGGTACTGCCGGGAATTCCACGACGGTGCCGTCGGGTAGCGCCGCAAACAGCCCAAAGCCCGGTGTATCGCTCAGCAAGCCGGAAGCGAACACCACTGCTGCGGCATCCTCCAAACTGCTCAGGTCCGCCTGGAAAGTAGCGACGATGTTGGGATCGCCCGCTGCGCGTACATGGAGGAAGTAATTTCGTGGTGCTACCGTGATATAATCGGTGTAAGAGCCAAATGCCAGATCGGGAATCAGATTGCCAATGGCGAAGGCGTCCACATCTACATTTGGTGCATCCGGCGAGCCGTGGAAGGTCGTAAAGGCGAATTGCCCCACCGTGCCGGAAGCAGTTCTGCCCATCGGATTTACGAAAAGGTTGAAAGGTGTAGTCGCATCGCCCACAATGCCGGCTGCAGTAACGACATAGACGCCGTCATCTACCAATGTGCCGAGGTCAAATGTGGCGATGGCATCTGCTGACGAGTTGCTCGGGCTTACCGCTACGGCAACTTCAATGTCAATACCAGCTTCCACATTCAAAAAGGGCGTAGCGGCGCGGAAAGGCACAGCCGTTAATTCAGGTAAAAGAGCATCATTCACGTAAATATCAACCGTCGGACCGGCGTTCGTTCCGGGCGTTGGAGAATTGTGAATGATCTGAACTTTTGCTGTCTGTCCATAGATACTCACGGACAATAGCATAGCCGCGAGTAAAAGGTACAATTTACTCATGATCAATCGTTTTTGGTTTAAAATGTTTTATTATTTCAAAAAAGCGTCACCAACAAAACAAGGTTGTAAAAACAATGTTCAGAAATGTTCGTGGAAAGGTTAAACGAAGGCGGCATTTTGCCAATAGCTGTCAGTTTTCATCTAACTTATCTGAAAAACAAGGAGTTATAAAGCAGGGTGTTTATCTGGCAACAACAAAACGCCTGGACAGCCTGCCATGTTCGGTTACGAAAGTGAAATTGTACATGCCATTGGTCAGTTCGCGTGCCTGCAAGCGTTCGGTGTAAGTGCCTGCATCGAGTTTGCCGAGATTTTCTACCATAAAGGTTTGTCCTTTCATATTGGTTATAACGATTTTGACGTTCATCGTTACCGGTAGTTCGTATTCAATGCGCGCTACTTGGTTGTGGCGCACCGGGTTCGGTATGATGGATATATTGCTGACTTCAAATGCTATACTGCGCTGGTCAATTGCCCGTATCAAAGGGATATTCATGCTGCTAAACGGACTAATCCCGGGATACGGATTCGCCATGCTGTTCGGTTCGATACTGCTATTTGCGCTGGACATGAATAAAAAAGCAGTTACTAATATGATTGAAATTTTCATAATTATTTGTTTTTCAATGCGATAAGTATGGTTTTAATTTAAACGCCACATATTGCTTATTGTTTATTTTTATTTTTTTTTGATATTTTTAACAAGCTTGTAGGAATATAACTGTTTACAAGACGGCATTATTTACCGATCGGAAAACACACATCAAAATGCATTATATTTTGCACTTTCCGCAAATGTATCTATTTTAACGCGCTGAAAAATTCCGGCATAATCGTATGGCTTTGGTTCGCCTTCAAATTCCGGTACTGGTTAAAAATACCCGGGTGGATAATCGCAGTTATTATCACCTGCGACCGCTTTTTATGAATCATCCGATGGCATCGCACCGGCGGCTGGAAATGGCGACTTCCCATCTGCGCAGTGAAATCAAACAATATTTCAAAGGGATGGAACTGGATCGCAGTAATCTCGACCAATTGCTCTGGTATCAGTTCAACCCGGAGGTGGGCTATCATCTGTTCGACTTCAACTTTCGGGCAGGTAATTTCTGGGTGGATGGCGTTTTTGGCGTAGCAAGTTTTATGTTGCAGGGCATGACATTTGCCTGCCTGCCGGGAGTGAATAACTTCATGTTTATTGCAGATACCAAACCATTGCATAAAACGCAGCTGAGGGCGAAAACGGAAAAGGTGCTCAAAGCTTTACTCCTGCAACTTAGAGAACAGCAAGAACAGGATTTCGATATCGAAACCTACTACTCCGGCAGTCGGGAATTTCTCACGGAGGTAGATGTGAATATCAACGTGACAACCGGCGCTTTTCGGTACGAGTATGCGCATACCGATTGGTTTTTTGCGCGTTTGCGGGAGGAAGCAGACTTCGACGGGGCATCGGAGATTGAGAAAGTCGGTTATGATTTGAACAGCCGCTATCCTGCGGAATTGGGACGCGCATTTTACCAGGATGATTTGGTGGAAAAATTATACCACATCGTATATCGGCGCGAAAATACGCCCATTGTTCTAGTTGGCAAAACCGGCGTTGGCAAGCACGCCCTGCTACATGAGGTTGTCTGGCGCTACCAGAGTGGCTTCTACGATGAGCGCAAAGGAGATCAGGAGATGATCTGGCATGTTGACCCCACACGCGTGATTTCCGGCATGAGCATCCAGGGGATGTGGCAAAAGCGCTTCGAGGCAATTCTCGCTTATGTGATGGACCCGTTGCAGCGGCAGGGTTTTTCACATAAGTTACTGATCGACAACCCGGTAGCTTTGCTTCGGATTGGTAAATCAGCCAGCACCAACATGACGCTCAGCGACGTACTCAAGCCTTACCTGGAGAAGCGTCGGCTGCAGCTTATGCTCATTGCTACGCCGGAAGAGTGGAAAATTTTGCAGGAAAAAGATCGCGGCTTCGCGGATTTGTTTCAGGTGCTGCGGGTGCAGGAGTCTTCACCGGAAAAGAGCGCCCGCATCGTATTGCAACAGCGAAGAATACTGGAACGGGAGCATGATTGTACGATTACCGTGCAAGCGATTCATGAGTTATTTACTATTCAACGGGGTTATTACAAAAACCAGGCATTGCCGGGCAGCCTTATGCACTTACTGCATTTGCTGGCTACAAAATATCGGTTCAGTCGCATTGATGCGCCCCAGGTGCGGGAAGAGTTTCAATCGTCGAGTGGGCTGCGGGAGCGCCTGATTGACGCAGGCGAGCGTCTGGAGGCTCAAACGGTACACGAGGCGCTGGCCCAGGAGCTTGTCGGGCAGCCGCGGGCGGTGGCAGCCCTCGAAAACGTTATCCATCTCAGCAAGGCAAAATTGGTGGATCGCGCCAAACCGGTGAGTTCTTTTTTGTTTATCGGACCAACAGGCGTAGGTAAAACGCAGGCGGCGAAAGTGCTTTGCAATTATTTGATGGGCAGTGAGGATCATCTCCTGCGTTTCGATATGAATGAGTACATCGACGGCACGGCGGTGCAGCGCCTGATCGGCGATTTTTACAACCCCGAGGGGCAGTTGACAGGCAAGGTGCGCTATCGCCCCTTTGGTGTATTGTTGCTCGATGAAATTGAAAAAGCGCATCCGAAAGTGCACGATCTGCTGCTGCAATTGCTCGACGAAGGTCGCCTGACCGATAGCCTCGGACGAACGGTTGATTTCTCCAATACCATCATCATTATGACATCCAACCTTGGCGCGCGCGACGTCGGCATGCAGGTGGGTTTCAATCCTTCTCCCGAGAGCGAAGCGGCAATTTACCGGAAAGCGGTGGAGCATTTTTTCCGCCCGGAGTTTGTCAACCGCATCGATGAAATTGTCATTTTTAACCTACTCGAACTGGACCATATTTTGAATATTGCCCGGCTGCAAATTCGCGAATTACTGCAACGCGACGGCTTTGTGCGGCGCACCACTATTCTCAATATATCCAAAGATGCCCTCAGCTGGGTAGCGCGGCGCGGCTACGATGCGCGCATGGGCGGGCGCGCGCTCAAGCGCCAAATCGAACGCGATCTGACAACGCTTTCCGCCGAGCAGCTTATTTCTACCCGTACCGATACGCCCATTATTTTTGATATTGCGCTGGAAGAAGACCATCTCAAGCCCCGGATCACACCGTTGGAGTTTTTGTATCCGCTGGAAGAATCCTGGTTGCCTGAATTGCCCGATGAAAAACACGGGCGTTCATTTTATGGCAAATTGCTGCGTACCGTAGAGTATCTGGAGCGCGAAATTCTGCAAATGGAAGAAGAGGAAGCCGAGGAAGACGGCGGCATGATTATAATTGGTGAAGCACAACAGGAGGATTGGGATTGGCAATATTACGATTTTAAAAACCGGGTAGCGGAACTCAAAGAACAACTCAGCAATATCATCCTCGGCTTCCGGGAGCGCTACCTGCGGGAAGCGCCGGCATTGCCGCTACGGTTGAAACAGGGCGATTTGTTGCCGCGGCGGGCGGATCGCGCTTATCGCGAAAACTTCCGGGACCGTTTGTTTCAGGAGGAGGGGCTGCGCGAAATTCGCGAGCTGTATCAGTTTTCGTCTGCGCAATTCGACACCATTCAGACCGAATTTGTCAATCACTATGTCGATACGGCTTTCCTGATGCTGGCGGCTCGTGGTTTTCTCGAAAATCAAACCGATAAAATTACCCTGCAGTTCACATCGCTCATTACCGGCATGGGCAGTTGGGAAATGGATTACCTGCTGGATCAGTACACTGCTTTGCTCAAAGCGCTTGATATGCAATTTAAAACGGATAAAGAAAAAAGAACTATTACTGCCGATGGACACGCTTTGTTCGATTTGATCGGGGGCGAAGCGGGGCTTCATCTTTTTTATATTGCGCACCAGAATCCGCTGCCGATTCGGCTCACCGTCGAGCGGGAAGGGCA
>CAZFBU010000002.1:26640-43507 GCA_964517175.1 uncultured Saprospiraceae bacterium | reverse complement strand
AATTATAAATAACAAACTTTTCATGGCTACTGTTAAATTTACATTTGAAGATAAAAAACTACAACCCAAAACCGTCGAAAATGTAGAAGAGGGCTATTCCATTTTGGAGGTAGCGGAAGATAATGATGTGCATTTGAATCATAACTGCGGCGGCGTTTGTGCGTGCAGTACTTGTCACGTTTATATTGAAGTGGGCGAAGAATATCTGGAAGAAATCTCGGATAAAGAAGAGGACTTTATCGACCGGGCGATCAATCCGCGCCTGGAGTCACGCCTGGGCTGCCAGTGCGTTATCCTGGATGAAGACGCAGTGATCGAGGTGCAAATTCCGGATCAGTCGCGCATTATCGGACATGAGCACTAGGAATTGTTGATTATTAATTGCTGATTGTTGATTAAAAAAACGAACATTAAACTTTCAAAATTAAAGATATGCCTTTTGATGATATAGATAACATGCCGCTCGATTGGGCCGACCACGAAGATATTGCAATGAAGCTGTACGAGCGTTTTGGCGATGAATTTACGGAAGGTAAAATCTATCGAATTCGTTTTACTGACCTTATCGAATGGGTGCTGGAAATTCCCAGTTTTGAGGGGGAACGCGAAGATTGCAGCGAAGGGCACCTGGAGCAAATTCAGGCAAAGTGGGTGTACGAATGGCGGGATAATCAGTAGTATAGTTGGCAGTGCGCAGTTGCAGTCAGCAGTAATGCAATAACATGAATCAACTCGAAAAATTCAGCGAGATCAAGACGTTCATTTTCGATGTGGACGGCGTACTGACGAACAACGAAGTGCTCGTACTCGAAGGGGGCGAGTTGCTGCGTAGAATGAATATTCGCGATGGCTATGCGCTGAAAACTGCGGTAGAGGCTGGCTACAACGTTTGCGTGATCACTGGCGGAAAGTCGGAAGGTGTGCGCAAACGCCTAAATGGATTGGGGGTAACCGACGTGTTCATGGGGCGCTCGAAGGACAAGCTGGAGGCTTTCGAGGAGTATGTGCACGAAAAAGACCTCAATCCGCAGGCAATTCTGTACATGGGCGATGATCTGCCGGATTATGAAGTCATGCGCAAGGTTGGCTTGCCGACCTGCCCGCGTGATGCCGCCCCGGAAATTATTGACCTGGCAGAGTATGTCTCGCCATTCAGTGGTGGCGCCGGCTGCGCCCGGGACGTGATCGAGAAAGTACTCCGGCTGCACGGCAATTGGGGGGCGTAGTATTTTTTATTTTGAGATTTCAGGGAGGAATGCGACATTGCAAGCGGATCTAAAAACCGTCAAATGGCATTTTTTCGCCTTGTTCGATTTCCTAACCTCGTTATCGTCGCGTTGACACAGTATTTGCTTTTCTATCGAATCATTGTTCCGGCTCTGGACCGCGAGCATATTCCGACGGCGCTGGATTTCGATGAGTTTTCTCTCTTCATTTTTGTGACGGTGCTCATTACGGCTGGTGGCTACATCATCAATGATCTCGTCGATTTGCGCATTGATCGCATCAACAAGCCCGACCGCGTGATTATTGGCAAACGCATCGCCCACAGCACGGCATACTGGCTGTATTTTTGCATCAACCTTACGGGCTTTTTTCTCGCAACTTACCTCGCCTTTGTAGCGGAACGCATGCAACTCCTGTTTGTATTTCCGGTTGCGGTGGTCGGCTTACTTTTGTATTCCGTCATTTTGAAAAAACGACCGCTCTCAGGCAATGTGCTGGTTTCGCTTTATTGTGCCGGCGTGGCGGGCATTGTGTGGCTGGCGGAGCAACCGGCAATCGCGAAACTCCCCCGGGATGAGACTTCAAGGGTCTTGCAGTTGTTATCATTTTATGCCGCTTTTGCCTTCATTTCGACGATGTTTCGCGAAATCGTCAAAGACATCGAAGATGCGCACGGCGATGCCGTATTAAAAGCCAGAACAGCGCCCATTCTCTGGGGTGATGGTGTTGCGAAAAAATTGGCAGCGGCGATGGCTATCTCGCTGATCGCGTTGCTTGGTCTGGCGGCATTTTTGTTGCGCGTGCACATCGTTCCTTTCGGGAATGTGATGATAGGATTGATTATCATGCTGACGGGTGTTGCCTTATTCATGTTAGCAAGAGCGAAAGAGAAAGTCGATTACCATTGGCTCAGCCAGTTTGCCAAACTCATCATGTTGGGCGGCATTCTGCTGATTTTGTTTTTTGAATAAAAAAGTTAGCCTAAATCAAAATCTTCCTCTTCCATAATTTCCCCATTCAAACAGCGAATGATCCGCGCCGGAAAGTTTTCCAGAATACGGTAATCATGCGTGGCGAAGAGCACGGCGGAATCGTTTTGCAGGGCGAGTTGGCGCATCAGCAAGAGAATATCGTCGCTGGTTTCCGGATCGAGATTTCCGGTGGGTTCGTCGGCAATGATGATCTCCGGTTTGTTGAGCAATGCCCGCGCGATGACGATGCGCTGCTGCTCGCCTCCGGAGAGCTCGTGCGGCATTTTATTAAGCTTATCCAGCAGATCGACCTGCTCCAGTACTTCCTGAACGCGTTGGCGAATTTTCGACTCATCGCGCCAGCCGGTCGCATTCAGTACAAATTGAAGATTTTCGCGTACGCTGCGATCGGTCAGCAGGTTAAAATCCTGAAAAACGATACCCAGCTTGCGGCGCAAGTGCGGAATGGTGCGGCGATCCAGCTTTGCCAGATCAAACCCGGCGACTTCGCCTTTGCCGGTGGTCAGCGGCAGGGCAGCATACAATGTTTTCAGCAGGCTCGACTTCCCGCTTCCCGTCTTCCCGATGAGATAGGTGAACTCCCCACGTGTGATTTTCAGGTTCACATTTCGCAGCACCAGATAATCCTTTTGGTAAATATCGACCTCCTTGAGTTGCACAATAAAATCTTGCATAAGCAAAGTCAATCTTTTAAGCTTGCCAAAAATAGTGATATATTTGGAATCCAAAGCATATTCGGCATGAGACACTTGATTATCCTCTTCCTTTGCAGCTTTTTGATGGTGCCTTTGCTTGCGCAAAGCACAAAACTGGTCGTTCGGGCGAAAGCCAAAGACGCCAAATTCATCGGCTCTTCCGTCGGCGGCGCCATGATTTTGGTGCGAAATGCCGACACCGGCGAAATACTTGCCCAGGGCTTGACTTCGGGCAGCACCGGCAACACAAATCTCATCATGAGCACCCCTCAGGAACGCCATACGCGACTCGCGGATGAGCGCACGGCAAAATTTGAAACCGAACTGGAACTGACCGAGCCTACCTTCGTCACCATCGAAGCGCATGCACCCTACACCAAACCCGGCAATCGCGTTGCCGCATCCACGCAGGCGTGGCTGATACCCGGGCGCGATATGGTGGGCGACGGCGTTATACTGGAAATTCCGGGCTTTGTCGTTGATATCCTGAATCCACGTACCTACCAGGTTCTCTCCATCCGTGATCTGGATAGTGGGTTTCTGACGGTGCAGGCGAATATCGTGATGATGTGCGGCTGCGCGATTTCCGACGGCGGCCTGTGGGATGGCTCCAAAATGAAGGTGCGAGCGATTATCAAGCGCGACGGGCAGAAACTCGGCGAATATCCATTGCTGATTACCGAAACGGCAAACCTTTTCGAGGGTAGAATTCCGATGACAGAGCCGGGCAATCACGAAATTATTGTCTATGCCTTTGATCCGCGAACGAATAATACCGGCGTAGCGAAGGTGAATTTTGCGCTGAATTAAACACGATGCAGAAAAAGTCAATCAAAATAGCCATTATCCAGCACAAACCGGCTTTCCTGGATTTGGAAACCAGCCTGCAGCGCGTGGCGCAATTTACGACTGAAGCCACTGCAAATGGCGCCGAACTGGTCGCTTTCGGCGAAACCTGGCTCTGCGGTTACCCGAGCTGGCTGGATTATGCGCCGGACATGGGCTTGTGGGATCACGAACCGACCAAACAGGTCTTCCAGCGCATGCACGAGAGTGGGGTAGAGGTACCCGGACCAGTTACGAAGCGATTGGGAGAACTGGCGCGGGAAAAGCAGGTCATAATTGGCATTGGCGTGAATGAAGTGGTTCGTAAAAATGCAAATCTGGGTACGATTTTTAACTCGTTTTTGCTCTTTGATCAAGCCGGCGAATTGGTGGTACATCATCGCAAATTGATGCCGACTTATACTGAAAAACTGCTCTACGGCACGGGCGACGGGCACGGACTACGCACGGCGACGACGCCTTTCGGCAACATCGGCGGGCTGATCTGCTGGGAGCACTGGATGCCGCTTACCCGGCAGGCAATGCACCTGGCGGGCGAACATATCCACCTGGCGCTCTGGCCGAAAGTGCACGAAATGCATCAGGTGGCGAGCAGACATTACGCGTTCGAGGGACGTTGTTTTGTCATCGCCATCGGGCAAATCTTGCAGGTACGGGATATGCCACGCGAGTTGCGCATGCGGGATGAACTGGCGAAGCAGCCGGATTTTTACATATTAAATGGTGGCAGTTGCGTGGTTGCGCCGAATGGCAGGTATCTGCTGGAGCCGCAGTTTGACCGGGAAGCGATCCTATATGTTGATATTCCGGATATAATGCAAACCTACCGCGAACGCATGACACTGGATGTGACCGGGCATTACAATCGAAACGATGTGTTTGATCTGAAAATCAACCGGGAAAGGGAGTGAAAGGGCTTCCAGTGCCATCGCAGTTTGCAGCGGTTTCCGGCATTATTAGAAGATTCCGGACTTTCAGGATGCTTTTTCCTCGGCGGCGAGTTTTTCTTTGCGCGCCTTTTTCTGGTCGTTATTGCTTTCGTAAATGGTGTATTGCTCGTATTTCACGGGGTCTTTTTCCGCCCAGATATCCTTGCCGATGTCGCAGAGCACGATCAGTTCGTCGTACATTTTATTGCCTTGCTCCGTTCGATTTTCCACCGCGATATCGCGATCAGAAACTTTATCCTGCTGAATATTCAGTGCATTTTCAAACGCCTGATGCGCATCGACAATGCGCTTGAGCACATTCTCATTCACACCTACATCCGCCAGAAAATCAATCTGTTGGCGAGCCACACGCACTACGCGCCGACCGCAGAAGAGCAATTGCGCATCGGTCATATCGCCCATTTTTGCCGTGCCAAATTTGCGGTAGCGCCCGCTCCGATTGCTGTACTTCATCGCGACGCGCGTCATCAGGCTGCGAATGGCGGTCTTGAGATTTTCCGCTGCGGCGTACTTTTTCTCCGTGGTCACCATCTGGTCGCCGACCAACTCATCGTCGTCCGGCAGTTTTTGAAATTTATCGCACATGGCTTTGAATTGCTTCAGGCGGTCCAGGTCGTAGCCGTATTTTTCAAACCATTTGATGTCCCGGTGTGCCGAACGAATGCGTTCCATGCACTGCAGGTACAGGTCAGCGTCGGGGAAATTGTATTTGCGATGGGCAGCTTGCTTTTTCATGCGGCTGATATTCAATTTTTTACAAATATAGATGCCAGTGTTTATAAAAACAAATTTTTACGCAATAAAAACATTTTGATTTTATTCGGAGAAAAATATTCCTCAGATGAAATATTCCTACATTTCTAAAAACAAAAATAAACGAGTTTACAAATATTTTACATTACGGAACGACGCTGATTTTTATTCTTAAATTTTTGTGAAAGTCCTAACTTTCTTTTGCAGAGTGAAAATGGAGGTGTATATTTGAAATATTATTGTAATCCCTATATTTTCTAAACATTTAAAATTTTTACCCATGAACATGCAAGTAACAACCAGCGAACAAGGCGGTATCACAAAGGTTTCATCCGTCAAACCAGAGCCACCATAAGCCGGTGAGACACAAGGAAAAATGCAGCGGACGTGCTAGTGTCCGTTCAGGGAAGACTGATCCGGTGGGGGTCGGTCTTTTTTGTTTAGATTGGATGTTGGCAAGGAAAAGCGTCGGTGAATAGAGAAGTGCAGCAGTTTAGCGTCTTTCCAGGATTTTTTGCTTTTGCGCCATGAATTCGTCTTCGGTCAGAATGCCCTTGTCGCGCAGTTGCCCCAGCTTGATGATCTGGTCGAGGAGTTCGTCTTCCAGCGTCAGTATTTCTTCCGCTTTGGCTTTTTCTTCCGGCGTAGAGATTGGCTTCTCTTCTTTCAGCTGGAATTTTTCTTCCGGTTCATCTGATTCGGGAAGTCGATAGTTATTTTTGACAAATTCGTCAAATTTTGACTGGGTGCGAATGAAGGAAAGGGCGTCGTGGTTTTTGATTTTGTCAAACTGGTTGAATCCATTGGCAACAGCCAGGTCCAAGTGCTCAAAAGCGGCGATTTGATCTTCGAGAATGGAGTAGCTGCATGCCAGATTGAAGTGCGTAGCCGGATCGTTGGGCTCTATTTCCAGCGCTTGCAGAAAATCATCAATGGCGCCCTCGAAATTGTAATCCCGAAACTTTTCAATACCACTGCGTTTCAGTTCACTTAGTGTAGCTTTATGAGGTGTCGGCGTTTGGCGGGGTGTTCGGTCGTAGTCGGGGCGTTCCTGGCGTCGGCGTTGCTGACGAATGTATTTGCGGTTATAACGTTCGTCGAATTCTTCCTTGGGCATTACACCGAAAAGCACGCTATCCACCAGTGCGAGAATGGCGGGAAAAGCAATAGCCGGTACGCCTTCTTCTACCGTAATCATAATGGTAACAAAAAAGGCAAAGGCATACAACACCCCCACGAAACGCTGCCCCAGATAAAAGCGGTGCGTGCCAAACATACCAAGAAAAAATGCCAGTGTAGCTGCTACAAACTTACTTTTCATCCATCCGTACTTTTATATCGAAAGATAAGACGCTTTTCGCTTTGACGCACAAACTTTTGTTTTACGTTACAAATTCATAGACAAAAGCCCTAAATAAACGGATGAACTTCCTTGGTTGTTGCCTACGATAGCCCCTCCGTAAGCTCTTTGTCCAGTTTTTGCAAGCGTTCTGCCAGCGCCCGGTAGTGTTGCTCCAGCCATTGAATCTGCTCCGCTTCGCGCTCCAGCAGGGCGTCGAAGTTTCGGAAATTATTGTCAATTTTACCTTTTAACCGCAAAATGTAAGCCTTCAGCTTTTCGGATACTTCCGCATCCAGTTTATCTCGCCCTTTGTCAATTTCGGTACGGAACCCTTTCAGAATTTTTCGCTTTTTTACACTGCTGGTCACACCGGCAAACAAGAAGCCAACCGCCGTAATGATGCCGCCGGTAATGTCGAGCACCATGCCTTGCGTCACTGCGGTAATGATAATGCCAACCACTGCCAATCCACTTCCGGTCGCAATATTCGGTGAAACAGAACTTTTATCGGGAAACAGATCACTGCCCATGAAGTTTTCGGAACGATCCATAAATTTGGCGAAAGCCTCATGCAACTCCTGAATGACCCGGCTGCGGCGCTCGGCAATGTCGCTGAAAATATCCTGATCGCTGCTTAGAATGGTCTCGTTACTTTTGATTTTTAGCTCAATGAGTTTCGCCATTTGCTGTATGCTGTCTGCCAGATCGCTGACGCCATCGTCCAGTTTGCTGCGCATTTGTGTATTCAACTCGCTTTCCATATCAAATGCCAATTGATCTAGCCATTCCTTGATGGAGGCTTTTTTGCTGAAAATGGAAGCAAAAGAGCGTCGCAGCAACGAGAAAAACGACAAACCCGCGGCCAGTTCCTCTTCCTTCTGGCGCGTGATGCGGTCGTACGTGGCAATCAGATTTTCCACCAGACTATCCACTTGTTTATTGGACTTTGATTCTTGATTATCAAGCGTTTGTCTAATGTCGGCGCGGAATTCTGTATCTGCTTTGTATTGTGCTTGTCGAATATCCAGCGCCTTGCGAATACGGTCGCAAATGTTCAAACTAATGCTGACGTTGTTTTGCAGTTTCAAAATCGGCGCTTTGCCGCCGGTAATATTCTGCTGGATATACGCCCGCAGCGCCGGGAAGCCACTTTCCTCGCTGTTGCCTGCCTGCTCCTGTTTTGCTGAAACGGCAAACACACTCGGATCGTTCATGCCTTTTTTCCCGGCATAATCCGAAACGCCCTTGATATTTACCGCCAGGTCTTCTGCGTCCATCAAATCCTTCTGCTGCAAGACAAAAATGATCTTCTTGTGCCAATCTTTATGAATGAATTCAAAAAACTCCCAGGCAGATTGCCGGTAGGGATTCTTGGCTTCAAAAACAAAAACGATCAGGTCGCTTGCCGGAATGAAGCGCTCCGTAATTTCCTGATGGTGCTGGATGATGGTATTGGTGCCCGGCGTATCGACGATGGCAATTTCTTTCAGAATATCAACCGGCAGCAGTATTTTGTGCAGGTATTCATTAATGACAATTTCTTCTTTCTCTTCGCCGTACAAAATTTGCAGAATCACATCGGTCATAGGCTGGGGCGCTACTTTGGTCACTTCCTTGCCCGTTGCCAGCAAGGCATTGATAAAGCTGCTTTTCCCGGCTTTCACTTCGCCAACGATCACAAACATAAAAGGTTCGTGGATGCGGTTGCGCAGATCACTCACGGTTTGTTCGAGCTCGTCATTGCCGGTGCGAATGGTGAGCTCGTGCAGGTCCTTCACGATTTCGTCCACGCGCGCGCGATAAGCCTGCAGGTTTTTACTGATAAAATTTGCCATATTGGTTGTTAGGTGTAAAGATGGTTCAAAAATTAAGTACCCGGGCAGAATTATTTTTAGTAGAAAACTTACAAGTTCCTGATTACCAAAATGTAAGGTTTCCCCAATTAACGAATAACAATTAACAGTTTCCCGTTATCCTTTTAGACGGTTTGATCTTGCGAAAGTCACGTTTAATTTGTTCGCTGCGCATCAAATACAAATGATGTCTGCAAAACAGACAACGCCTCTGGTCCAGCACAAAATAACAAATCTAAAATACTCAAATTGGGTAGAAAGCCGTGTTTTTCTTCAAAAACTTGCGCGTACCAGGCGGGGTGAAAATGCGGATCGGGCTGTTGCTGTTGCAACTTTGGCGAAATCGCATTGCGCCAGTCGAGCACGCTGGCTGGGGTTTCTGTTTGAAATTCGCTTGTGAATTCAATGTTTGGCTGAAAGCCAATGAGTTGGCAAATGGTTTGTAATATTCTCCAATTCCAGTCAAAAAGAAATTCGTATTCCCGTTCAAAAAAAGGCTGCAAAATATCGGTGTAGTGCAAAAAAAAAGGCGCATTGCCGTAGGCAGATTGAATACCTTCCCAGTGGAGCTTTTGCCAGGGCTCATCGTAAGCGATCTGCACCTCGCGGATTGGTTTTTGGGCATTTTTACCGCTTACGAGCGGAACGGACAAGCGCAACACACCATTCGCGCTGGCAATGTGCGTGCGATTGCGGTAGCTGGCTTTAAGGTAATGTTCCTGCGCCTCGATGAAGACAATAGGGTAGTGCACCAACTTGCTCATATACTGAACCGGGGGCAGGTATTGCAATTCCAGTAAAATGGCGGCGTGTTGCATTCGGCGTTACATTTTCATACCCAGGAAACGCACGACCGCCGCTTTTCCCCGATGATAAGCTCCTTCGTCCAGTTCGGTTTCCAGTTCTTCCAGTTCCAGTACGCGCAGCTCCGGGAATTCCGCTTCAACATCCGCTTTGCGCATCAGCATATTCGGATTCTTTGGTCCGCCGGAGTCGTTGTCCATTTGCTCCGGCGTAAAGGCTTCCAGCACTACAAGGCCCCCCGGGCGGAGCGCCTGCACCACTTTTTTGTGAAAGGCTTGCCGCAAATCAGCTGGTAAATGAAAGAAAATCAGGCCGATGCAATCATAAGCCCGGCGGGTCGGGTCGAAGTCGGCGGCATTCAGCACCTCGAAATTGATGGAAACATCGGCTTCCGCCGCAAGCCGCAGGGCTTTCTCGCGCCCGGCAGCGCTGTAATCAAAGGCATCGACCAGCCAGCCCTGCTTTGCCGCGTACACCGCATCGCGACCTTCGCCGGCACCGGCTATCAGCATTTTTCCAGCCGGCAGCCCATCGATTACGCTTTTAAAATAGGCATTCGGCGCTTTTCCGTAAACGTAGTCTGCCTGGCCGTATCTTTCATTCCAAAAATCTTGCATGTGCTTGTTTTTCGATTGGCAATGTTACGAGAAAAATACATCCCGAAACCGGATTTTGTTTGATTGGGTATGGTACCCTGATGCTTGACATAGTCATCCCTATGGGATATGATCGGGATGATTGATTATGATTTTAGGCTACGCCGCAGACTTCGCTGGTCAGATATTTACAAAATCTTTGAGATTTTGCAAATCCTGACCGCCACACCGCAAAAAAAAGGCTCATGCCGAAATCAGCACAAGCCCCTGTATAAAATTTTTATAAGAGGAATTAATTATTCAGACGGAGGTAAAATAACTTTGTCAATAATGTGTACCACGCCGTTAGAAGCTTCCACGTCAGCAGTGGTTACATTGGCATCATTGATCATAGCGCCGCCGTCCAGGCTGACCGTGATGTTTGCGCCGTTTGCGGTAGCCGCCGTCATGCCATTTTCCAAGTCAGTGGAACGGACGATACCCGGTACGACGTGATAGGTCAGAATAGCTGCAAGCTGATCTTTATTTTCCGGCTTGAGCAGTTCGTCCAGCGTACCCGCCGGTAGTGCTGCGAATGCATCGTTCGTTGGTGCAAAAACCGTGAACGGTCCGTCGCTTTGTAATGTTTCTACCAGACCGGCAGCTTGAACGGCTGCCACCAGCGTGGAGAGGTTTTCAGCGCCGCTTGCCAGTCCAACGATATCGGGCTTTGCTTCTTCGACAGGTGCTTCTTCTACAGTTTCTTCTTCGTAATTTTCGCCGGAGTTACCGGAATTGCCACAGGCACTTAAAAAAAGCGCCGCTAGCAGCAAAAAGGAGGTGAATCGTTTCATTGAGAAAGGATTTTGGTTTACCAATGCAAATATCAGAGGCATAACGGCAAGGCAGGCGGATTGTTTACATAACAAAAGTATTTCTGTAAAAGCAGGATCAATTATTCAAAAAATGCAATTAAACTTGGCTGCCTTGCGCGCATCGGAATAGCTTTTTTTTGTGTCGGCAACTTTAGTCATAACTGAACACTCAAGCTTTTTTTTTTGCGATCATTTTATCAAATTCGTGAAACACAGTTCTACGACCGTGTTTGCTGCAAATCGGACATTCGTAGGGATTATGACCGCGTGCCGGGCAGTACTCCCGACCAAAAAAAATGATTTGCAAATGCAGTTTGTTCCAGCTTTCTTTGGGAAAAACGCGCTTCAAGTCGGCTTCCGTTTTTTCAACGCTTTTGCCGGTGCTTAGTCCCCAGCGATATGCGAGCCGGTGAATATGCGTATCGACCGGAAAAGCAGGGTAGCCAAAACCCTGGCTCATCACGACGGAAGCGGTTTTGTGACCGACGCCGGGCAAGGCTTCCAGGGCTGCAAATGTTTTCGGCACTTCACCTTGATAATTTTCGATTAGTATTTCGGATAAGCCTTTGATTGCTTTGGATTTGCGGGGCGCCAAGCCACAGGGGCGGATGATGTTTTCGATTTCCGAAACGTCCACCTTTGTCATGTCGAATGGGTTGTTTGCCCGTTCAAACAGAGCTGGAGTCACCTGGTTGACGCGCTCGTCCGTGCATTGCGCCGAAAGCAATACTGCCACCAGGAGCGTGTAAGAATCCTGATGCGACAGTGGAATGGGGGTTTCCGGGTATAAATCTTCCAGAATCTTCGAAATCTCCGCCGCTTTCTCTTTTTTCGTCATTTTTTAGGTTTTCGCATTTTGCTGTTTGCATTTCGCGGTTCGCTGTTTGTCAGTTTATCCGCCTCGGGCGGACAAGTATCCCAAGTATTTCAATACTCAAACGTTCCATAGGGGCTTTCAATCCGTACCTGTGCACCGGTTGCCGCTTCCACGTAGCCGACTACCTGAGCGGGAATATCAAACGCATGTGCAATTTCAATCACGCGCTGCGCGGCGCTTTCCGGCAGATATACTTCCAGGCGATGCCCCATGTTGAAGACCTGATACATTTCTCCCCAGTTCGTTTTTGATTCCTTCTGGATCATTTCAAATAAAAATGGAATGGGAAAGAGATTGTTCTTGACCACCCGCACATTTTCGATAAACTTCTGCACTTTAGTTTGTCCGCCGCCCGTGCAATGGATGATGCCGTGCAGGTCGTCGCGCAACTCGTCGAGCAGACGCTTGATCACCGGCAGGTACGTGCGCGTAGGCGAGAGGATGAGCTTGCCGATTTCGATTTCGTTGTCTGCAATTTTTACCTTCTCGGTCAGTTGGCGCGAGCCGGTGTAAACGACTTCATTCGGGGTATTCGGATCGAAGCTGTCGGGGTATTTCTCTGCGTAGAGCTTGCTCAGCACATCGTGGCGGGCAGAAGTCAACCCATTGCTGCCCATGCCGCCGTTGTAGGAATTTTCGTAAGAAGCCTGCCCGAAGGAAGCCAAACCGACGATCACATCGCCCGGTTGGATGTGATTTTCCAGCACCTTCGCCCGGGGCATGCGCGCGAAAGTGGTGTAGCCGACGTCGATGGTGCGGACGATGTCGCCGACATCTGCGGTTTCGCCGCCGGCGAGGATGACGTTCACGTCGAATGCCTGCATTTTGGCAATAAAATCAGTCGTGGCATTGATAATCGTGCGGATGACGTCGCCCGGGATGAGGTTTTTATTGCGACCGATGGTCGAAGATAAAACGATCTGATCCACGCAGCCCACGCAAGCCATATCGTCGAGGTTCATCACAATCGCATCCTGTGCAATGCCCGCCCAGACGCTCAGGTCACCCGTTTCGCGCCAGAAGAGGTACGCCAGGCTGGTTTTGGTGCCGGCAGTATCGGCGTGCATGATGTTGCAAAAGGCTTCATCTCCGGCGACAATATCCGGTAGGATTTTGCAAAAAGCTTTGGGATACAAGCCTTTATCCAGATGCTTGATGGCGGCGTGCACTTCATCTTTGGTAGCAGAAACACCCCGCTTATCGTATTTATATTGATCCGACATGTTGTTGTGCTTTTAGATGCAAAGGTAAAATTATTTCGCGGTTTTGTGGTTGATTGTGCCGGAATGCTGCATTGTAAGGTTAAAGACCAATATATTTCAAAATTGTATTTATTTTTGCCAAAATACCTAAACCAATCTGGATGAACACAAGAACGTTACTTTGGGTACTCTCAAGCTTTCTGTTGTTTACTGCCTGCTCTGCGCCCGGCGGAGCGCTACGGCCAGCAGTAGAACGGGAGGAATTGGCTTTGTTGTTGGGAAACCCCGGCAATGCAACACACGACGCAGCCAACGAAGATGATTATTTGATCGTATTGCCGCAGTATGCACTTTCTTACAGCCGGAGCCGGGGCATTGCCAACTGGGTGAGCTGGCACGTGAGTGATGACTGGCTGGGCAGTGTGGATCGGCAGAATAACTTTCGGGCTTATGAAGAACTGCCGCCGGACTGGGAGCGCGTGAACGCCTCCGACTATGAATTCAATCTCTATGGATTTGACCGGGGGCATATTTGCCCTTCCGCCGACCGCACGCTGACGGCAACGGACAATAGCTCCACTTTTTACATGATTAATATTTTTCCGCAACCGCCCAATCACAATCAGGGACTGTGGAAAAGACTGGAGGATTACTGCCGACGCCTGGTGGATGAAGGCAATGAGTTGTACCTTATTTCCGGCAATTATGGCGCGGGTGGTACCAGTATCAAAGGCTACCGGGAAACCATCGCCAACGGAAAGGTGACCGTGCCTGCCAACGTCTGGAAGGTTATCCTGGTGCTGCCAAAAGGAGAGGATGACCTGAATCGCATTGATGAAAACACCCGCATTATTGCGATTGACACCAAAAATCAGAACAATATCGGCGGCACGCCCTGGCAAAACTATCGCGTTTCGGTCAATGAAATTGAGGCAGCTACCGGGCTGGATTTATTTTCTAATTTGCCCGCAAGCCTGCAGGCGGTCATTGAAGCAAAAGTAGATAGGGTGTCGATTCCCTGAAATATTTTTAATGTTGAACGCATTTTTATCGAAACTCAGCAAAAACAGGGCTTCATTGGGGAGGAAAGTTTTCCACATTTCTACAAAATGGCGTTTTTTAACTAAAATCGTTAGGTGAAAATGAAAGTGAATTCTATATTTGCCAACATGAGAGTCGCTACACACCATTTTCAGTCCCTTGAACATCGAGGTATGAGCGCCATAATCATTATTTTGACAATATGCACACATCCATTATTTTGAAAACGCGGTTCTCCTGGATTTTGGCGCTGATTGTTAATTCAAATTTGAAAAACTGTGGACTTGACAGAATCGTTTAGCCAACTCAGAAAGCAATTAGGACGACTATTTCGATCAAAAACATTCAGCGTAAGTACAATTGGTATCTCAGCTATCGCCTTTGGCGGGCTTTTGTACTGGAATGCCAGCACCACCGATCACCTCCGGGCTTCCGCATCCAATGCGGCGGAAATAGAGCTCGGCGCTTTCCCCATCACGATCCCGACCCTGAAGTACGGCTTTGCCATCGACACTTTTCAGGTCATCGAAGGAGAAATCAGAACTGGACAATTCCTGGCGGATTTGCTGCTCTCCCAGCAGGTTGATTATCCATCGATCGAGCAAATAGTAGCGAATGCAAAAGATGTTTTCAATGTGAATTCCCTTCGCATCGGTCAATCTTACAGCTTCCTGAGCAGAGACAGCACCCAGCGCGCTGATTATTTCGTCTATGAGCCTAATATTTACGAATATGTCGTTTTCCATCTGAAAGATGACCTCAAAGTGGAGCGCGTGGAGCGCCCGGTGACAACCGAGGTACTGGCTGCTGCCGGCGAGATTCAGTCTTCCCTCTGGCAGGCGATGACGGATGCAGGAATGAGCTTTGAACTGGCGGATAAGATGGAGGGCGCGCTGCAGTGGGCAGTGGATTTTCATCACTTGCAGAAGAATGATCAGTTTAAGCTGGTGTATGACCAGAACCTTGTCGAAGGTGAATTCGCCGGTATTGGTAAAGTGCATGCGGCTTATTACAAAAATACGAGCAAAGAATTTTACGCCATTTATTACGAAAGCGAGGACGGAAAAATCAAAGGTTATTACGACCTGGAAGGTCATCCGATGAAGGGGGCATTCCTCAAAGCGCCGGTGAAATATTCGCGTATTTCTTCCTATTACAACCTCAATCGCTTCCACCCGATTTTGAAGCGCCGCCGACCGCATTACGGTACGGATTACGCTGCGCCTTATGGCACGCCGATCCTGGCGGTAGGAGATGGGGTCGTTACGCAGGCCTCCTACACCAATGGCAATGGCAATTATGTGAAAATCCGGCACGACAAGACCTACGAAACGCAATATCTGCACATGCAGAAGTTTGCGAAAGGCATTCGTCCGGGCGTGTACGTCAATCAGGGAGATGTAATTGGATACGTAGGTTCTACCGGACTGGCAACGGGGCCACACGTGTGCTTCCGGTTCTGGAAAAATGGTCAGCAAATCAATCACCTGAAGCTGGAGTTCCCGAATCCGGAGCCCTTACCCGAATCGGAAATGCCGCGCTTCAGCGAGATTCGGGACGGTTATCTGGCAAAGCTCGAAACAGCAGAATTTGTGGCAATGGCTTCGGAAACAAACCCGTAAAGAAAAAAATCCAATCGATCCAACTTTATAGCCCTGAGCTGCATCATCAGCTTGGGGCTATGGTTTTTGCGTGCAGATTGATTTCGGAATATTGGAAGCAATAAAATGCATTCGCCGATAAAAAACGGTCAAACATCTAAATATTTGCTATGAAGATAGATGAACAACTAATTTCACGGCTGGAACATTTGGCACGACTGGAACTATCATCAAATGAGAAAGCGTCTCTGCTAAATGATCTGAACAATATCCTGGCGATGGTCGAAAAGATGGAAAAACTGGATACAACCGGCGTAAAGCCGCTGGTATATGTCAACGAAGAAGCCAACGAATTGCGTACAGACGAGATCGACGACCAGGTGAGTCGCGAAGCAGCGCTGCGCAATGCACCCAAAAGTGACGGCGTTTATTTCCGCGTGCCCAAAGTCATTGATTTAAAGTAAAAAACAATCAACAATTATGGAGCCAATTCTATCGGTTAAGGATCTGAAGAAAACCTACATCATGGGTACGACGAAAGTGCATGCATTGCAATCGGTCACGCTCGATATTTTCAAAAATGAGTACGTAGCCCTGATGGGACCTTCCGGCTCGGGCAAGTCCACGCTGATGAACCTTCTGGGCTGCCTGGATACGCCAACCGGTGGGCAGTATTTTCTGAATAGCATCGACGTGAGTACCATGACTGACAGCGAACTGGCGGAGGTGCGCAATAAAGAAATTGGCTTCGTTTTTCAAACTTTCAACCTGTTGCCCAGGCTTTCTGCGCTGGAGAATGTAGCCCTGCCAATGGTATATGGTGGCGTAAGCCGGACAGCCCGACTGGAACGCGCGCGGGAGGTGCTGGAATCCGTGGGTTTGGGTGATCGCGTGGATCACAAACCAAACGAATTATCCGGTGGACAGCGCCAGCGGGTGGCTATCGCCAGGGCTTTGGTTAATAGCCCTTCGATTATTCTGGCGGATGAGCCAACGGGTAATCTCGACTCCAAAACGTCGGTGGAAATTATGGATATTCTTGATGAATTGCACCGCCGCGGCAATACGATTATTCTGGTGACGCACGAACCGGATATCGCCGAATATGCGCATCGCGTGGTGCGCCTGCGCGATGGTTTGGTCGAGAGCGACGTGCAGAATGAACGAGCCGCCACTGCGAATTGACATGCTTTAAGCAAAATATTTTATCTTTTTCAATCATGAAGCCTCTTTC
>CAZFBU010000002.1:18650-26540 GCA_964517175.1 uncultured Saprospiraceae bacterium | reverse complement strand
GTTATTGTGTATATTTGGCATTATGAGTATGTGGACGAATTTCAAATTACAACTGCCTAATCTGATGCGGTATTTGATGATACTGAGTGTCATCGGATTCATCAGTATTTTGTTTCCGGCCAGTTTGCAGTTCAAATATCAATATGAACGAGGAAGGACCTGGCGTCACGATGACCTGGTCGCTCCTTTCGATTTTGCCATTCAAAAAGCACAAGAAGAAATTGATTCTTCCGTAGCGCAAATCCGGGCTGATTTTTCGCCATATTATGAGATGGACCCCAGTGTAGCCCGGGCGCAAAAACGGCGCTTTGAGCAGGCGTATTACAGCCAGTTGAAAATGCTGGAAGACGAAACGCAGTTTCGGGATGCGCGCTCCCGCCCGGAGCGTTACATCGAGTATGGGCAGCGTTTTCTGGATAGGATTTTTGAACGGGGGGTCATTGAACTGTCACCGGCACACGAGCAGCGGAGCAAGGATTTTGTGATTAACCTCCTCATTGGTAGCGATGCCGCTCAGCATACGTTGGAATATTTTTATACGGTACAATCGGCCCAGAACCTGCTAACGGATTCGCTGCCGTACAGCAATCTTCGGGAGCCGGATTTTCTCTACCCACTTCTGGAGGAAGCTATTGTTCCAAATGTGTTTTTCAATGCGGACATTACCGCCAAATTTCTGGAAAGTGCGCTGGCTAATATCGCTACGACGCGCGGCATGGTTCGCCAGGGCGATACAATCGTGACCCGGGGGGACGTCGTCACTGCAGACATTTACCAAAAACTGGTATCGCTCGAACAACAATACGAAAAGGATGTCAGCACCCAGAAAAACTACTGGACGATCTACAGCGGCTACTTTTTGCTCACGCTGCTGATCGTCGGTATCTTTTCGGTTTACCTTTTTATGTTTGCGCACAAAGTTTTTCGCAAACACAAAGAGTTGTTTTTTATACTCATGTGGCTTATTTTGTACAGCTATCTGGTGTATGCAGTTGAAAATTCCGGTACGGATGTGCTGACCGCTTACATGATTCCATTTTGCATTGTGCCTATTGTCATCCGAACGTTTTACGATAATCAATTGGCGATATTTTCACATATAACGGTTGTTCTGATTGCGAGTTACTTGTCGTCTCTGGGTTATGAATTTACATTAATCCAGATATTAGCGGGTATCGTCGTGTTGTTGAGCGACATCAATACCCGTGACTGGTCGCGGTTTTTCTCATCCATGCTGTACATCTTTTTTACCTATGCGCTGGCATTTTTGGGTTTATCATTGATACAGGAAGGAGCATTCGAATCGATTGACGGGTCGGTTTTTACGGCAATTTTTATCAATTCTTTCCTGACAATGCTGGCTTACCCGATGATTCCGCTCCTGGAGCGCATATTCGGCTACACGTCGCACATCACTTTGATGGAACTGTCGGATATGAATCGACCGCTCTTGCGCGAGTTGGGCATCAAAGCGCCCGGCACTTTGCAGCATTCCCTGCAGGTCGCCAACCTGTCGGAAGCCGCCGCACGCCGCATCGAGGCCGATCCGTTGCTGGTGAAAGTCAGCGCATTGTATCATGATATTGGGAAGATGAAGAAGCCGGATTTTTTTGTTGAAAATCAGAATGGAGACAGTCCGCACGAAAAACTGTCACCGCTGGAGAGTGCAAAGGTTATCATTGAGCACGTGACCGAAGGGGTGAAAATGGCGAAAAAACATCGGCTGCCGAATGTCATTATTGATTTTATCCGGACGCACCACGGCACCACGCGGGTCGAGTATTTTTATCGCAAACACCTGGCAGAGAATGAGGAATCGGAGGTGGACGAAGAAGATTTTCGCTACCCCGGGCCCAAGCCGCGCAGCAAAGAAGAAGCGATCATGATGATGGCGGACAGCATCGAGGCGGCTTGCCGAAGCCTGAAAAACCCAACCGAAGATCAGATCAATGGCATGATCGAAAAAATCATCGCCGGCAAAATTTCCGGCGGCCAGCTGGAAGATTCCCGCCTGACTTTCAGAGAGCTGGAGGTTTGTAAAAAGGAATTCAAAAAACTGATGAAGTCCGTACATCACGCACGCATTGAATACCCCGAAGAGCAGAAACAAAGCAGGGACACAAAAGAAGAGAAAGAGTAGAAAAAAGTCGCCAGGCGACAAAATGACACCCGACGACTTTCCCGGCTAGGGTTGCGTACGGTATTTTTCAAACCACCCGAGCACATAGCTCACTTTGTTTAAATTTAGAAAACCACCTCTTTTAACAGTGGAGATGTTCCTGAGGGCTGGGCTTGCCTACAAATTTTGTTAATTTGGCTAGTTATTCAAAAAACGCATGAAAAGAATAATTGCAACCGTCCAATTGGTTTTCCTGGCTCATGCTCTGGCGTATGCGGTTGCGGACGCCCGCATTGCCGTTTCTTTTTACTCCGAAACGGTAGAACTCCGTTACAACGATGCCATGCTGAAGCCGAGTTGCACTGGCATTAACGAAAGTGGCATTGCCAGCTACTACCGGCAACTTGAGCGAACGCCCTACCAGCCGCTTCTGAATGACCTGCTGGCAGCCAAACATGCGCTCGCACTCAATGACTGGCTGCTGTATCAACTGTTGCACGAGGGCCTCGAAACGATCATGAAGGAGAAAAGCGCTGCCGAACGCGAACTGGCGGCGTGGTTTTTTTTGTCCAAAATGACATTCAAAACCAGAGTTGCTTATCTTGATGAACAGGTTTTTCTTTACGTTCTTTCGGAGGATGAGGTCTTTGAAATACCAATGATCGAAGATAGAGGCGAGCGTTTTGTCAATCTGACCAACAGCCTTGCAGGCGCAACACCTGCGCTGGCGGCGCTGTATTTGCTGAATTTCGACCCGACGCCTGACGGTAACGCATTTGGCTTTTATCTGACGGCGCTGCCAAAACTCCGAACCGATACGGCAACAGCTACCGTTCATTTTCCCTACCTGGACTCTGTTTTTCAACTGAATGTTCAATACGATCGGACGCTCGTGGACGTAATGGAGCACTATCCGCTGATCGCCGAGCGAAAATACCTGGAACTGCCTTTTTCCAAAATCCTCGAAGCATCTCTGCTGCCTTCGTTTCGGCGAATGACGGCGGGAAAAACGAAGCGCCAGGCGCTGGAACTTTTGCTGGCTTTTACGCGTTCGGGCTTTGAGTATAAAGAAGATAAGGTGTTCTTCGGGCGCAGCAAGCCGATGATACCCGACGAAGTGTTTTTTTATCCTTATTCCGATTGTGAAGATCGCGCTGCATTGTTTTTCGGGATGGTAAAAGCACTGCTCGATTTGCCGATGATCGTCGTGGCATTTCCCAACCACTTGACGGTTGCTGTGCAACTGAACGAAGACCTGCCCGGTGCGGTTATTCAATACGAAGGGAAGGGCTACTATATTTGCGATCCGACCGGACCTGTCAATTCGTCAGAAATTGGCGTATTTCCAATAGCGTATCAGAACGAGGAATTTGAGATCGTAACCACTTATAAGTGATTTGTTTTCAGTTTTTTAGGGTACATTTGCTGCTGGTCAAATGTTGCCTTGACGACCGGGATAATCCGAAAATTGTCAATTTTTTTTTGAATATTTATTTTACTATTTGCTTAATTCAACAAGTTTTTTACTTTTGCCGACAAAAATTAGGGATGTCTGCCTTTTTTTGATACAATTTTTGTTCGTTTTTGTCATTATTAAGAAATGATTTTTCTAATCATTGGATAAATACAAACGCTGATTTTATATGTACTGGACATTAGAGCTTGCACACCATCTCGAAGATGCCCCCTGGCCAGCTTCCCGCGATGAGCTGATTGATTATGCGATTCGGTCGGGAGCGCCATTGGAGGTAATTGAAAATCTTCAGGCAATGGAAGATGAAGGAGAAATGTATGAGAGCATCGAAGATATCTGGCCGGATTATCCGCGCAAAGATGACTTCCTGTTCAATGAAGACGAATACTAGCCGGTAGCGCCGCGAAGAAAACACGGCGCTGCTCACTCCCGGGCGTCTTGCCGCAATTCATTATTTATCAAAAAAGGTTTCACAATTTTTTCGGATTTGTGGAACCTTTTTTATTTTTTTGATAAAATCTGTTGGTGCACTGCAGTATTTTCGTTGATAAGCCAAATGCTGCGCCTATCTATACGCTATCAATCCGTTTTTTGATTTGGTATTTGCAAACCGGCACAATTTAAATGAGCAAAGGATGAAGCAACTGATTGACATAGCAAGAATATTAACGAAGAAAAAAATCGCCAAGATTGAGATTCTCGATGAGAATATGTTGAAAAACAGTGAAGGTCTGTTTTCCAGATTCTACGAAGGGCTTATTACCGAACGGATTAAAACGGATGAAACGGCGGTAGCCTTACTCTACGGAGAAGCGGATGTCAATGAAACAAAATATCGAAAACTCAAGTCGCGCTTTCGCCGACGATTGCTCAACACGCTCTTTTTTTTGAATGTAAATGCTCCGCTTGCCTCCAATCACGAGCGTGCCCATTTTACCTGCAATAAGGAGTGGGCGCTGGTAGAGATCATGATGGCCTACCAGGCGCGAAAGGCTGCCATGATACAAGCCCGGCAAATTCTGACTATTGCGCTCAAATTTCACCTGACTGATATGATTGTCCGGTCGGCTCGTTTGTTGCGCGAAGATGCGGCACTGCGCGAAGACGAAAGTGCCTTTGGGAAATATCATGCGCACGTTCAGCATTATACGTCGGTACTTGCTGCAGAAACGCAGGCAGAAGAATTATACCAGCAGGCTTATTTTGCATACGTTAGAACCCACTTCAAAAAGAAGCATGCAGATGAATTGCGGGATAGGCTTGACCAGTCCATTCGTTTGTCGCAGTCAGTGGCTACGCCCGTTATTGAGGCGTATGTGTTTCGCGTTTGGGTGCTAAACCTGAAGATGGTGGGCGATTATGAGGAGTTGCTGCGAGTAACCCGGCAGGGTGTTGCGCATTTGCAGCGGCATGCCGATTACTTTTCTGAACGGGAAAAGCATTTTTTTTACAATCAGGAGATGCTTGTTTACCTGCACCTGCATCAGATTCAGGCGGGCAATAACCTGATAAATAATATACTGACCAAGTACTACGAACAGGGCAGCGAGGCGTGGTTCGATTTGCAGGAATATCAAATGCTGCTGCTGCTGCATACCGAAAATTTTACGCAGGCGATGGGGCTTTTTCGGAGATTAGCCAGTACGCCTGCCTTCAATCGCCTGGAAGACGTTCGGCAGGAAAAATGGGAATTGATTGAATTTTTTCTGAATTACCTGGTGCAAAAAGGTGTTCTGAGCGCCGAACTCCTTCCGCCGCAGCGGAAAATGTTTTTTGAAGAAGGCGAATTTGTGGTCACTAATTTGGCGTATCCATCCAATCACGCTACCGTTACCCTCCATCGCATCACTTTTCAAATGCTTTTCCGGTTGATCCGGGGCAGTCATCCGCGCGTTCCCGGAAAGATGGAGCAATTGCGCCAACTCCTGAGCTACGAATTGAAGAAAGGCGGTCACAAGCGCGCGCTGGTCTTTGCCCGGTTATTGCATCTGCTGTATAAATTTGATTTTAAGACAGGACAAAGCAAGCGTTTCGCCACCTACGAGCGGAACCTGCGAACAACCCCTTTTTTCTATCGGGGTAAAATATCTGAATTTGAAGCTATTCCTTATGAGAAATTATGGGAATTGGTGTGCGAGTGCTTGTAAGCAGGTAAGTATTATTATTTTAATATAAAAATTCGCAAAATTCTGATTATCAAAGCTATAAGAGACACCACAATTAACAAATAACAATGCCCCATTACTTAGTTTAATGCTTTATCTTTGCCACATGAAAAAAGTTGTAATCGCCATAGACGGTCCGTCTGCCTCAGGAAAAAGCACCATTGCTAAATCGCTCGCGCAAAAGCTGCATTACATTTACGTTGATTCCGGAGCAATGTATCGCGCCGTTACGCTTTATTTTCTGAAACATCATATTTCTGTTGATGATCTGGAAAAGATAAAACAAGCGCTCCTGAAAATCAATATCCACTTCGAGCGAACGCCCGATGGCAACCGAACGCTGCTGAATGATGAAGACGTCGAAAAAGAAATACGGGAAATGCGCGTTTCCCAGTACGTAAGCCAGGTGGCAGCCATTCCGGAAGTGCGCCGGGAAATGGTGCGGCAGCAGCAGTCTATGGGAGCCGATAAAGGGATTGTGATGGATGGGCGCGACATCGGTACGGTCGTTTTTCCGGATGCGGAAGTTAAGATTTTTATCACCGCCAATGTGCAGGAACGCGCCCGCCGCCGCTATCAGGAACTGCAAAAGCGCGGCTCGGAAGTTACTTTTCAGGATATTCTGGAAAACCTGCGCAATCGCGATCGCATCGACTCTACGCGTGCCACCAGCCCGCTGCGCAAAGCGGATAATGCCGTGGAGATTGACAACACAAATCTCACTCCCGAGGAGCAGTTAGCGGAGGCAATGCAGATTGTGCGGGCTAAAACCGGTGTAGGAATACCATGAACGATCAGCAATTTTCCAAAACACTCCGGCTTGTGCTTCTGGCGCTGATGCTTGGACTGGGCGCAATAGCGGCGGTCGTGGCATTTCGCAACAACCCCAATACAACGTTGAAACGGCTGCAACGACAAATTGAGCGGACCTACCAGGACAGCATCGCGCCTATGCAGGAACGCGGGCGAACCCTATCCATTATCGAACCAGAGCAACTTCGGGCCGAGCAGACTTATTATTCGGGGTTTCAAAATAAACTGGAAAGTATCGACCAACAGCGGCTTACCGCAAAAAATCGAGGTATTTACCAAACGCTCAGCCAGGAAGTCAGCGCCCGGCTGGCATTTCTGGATCAGCTCCGACACGACCCCGCTCTGTACAATCTGGGGGGCAAACTGAAAGTGACATTATCCAGACCGGAAACTCCGCTTCCCACGCGCCTGGAGATGATCGAAGCGCAACTTCGGGAAGCCATGCACTACTTTGCAGTGGCAAAGGAAAACCTCCAATCACCCAAACCTGAAAAAACGCAACTGAGCATAGAAAAACAATTGCTTACACTGGAATTTTTACAATCGGAATTACCGGACTCCATTGCGCTCGCCCAATTGGACGAAGCGAAAAAAGCGGCCTTATTCGATCAGTTACAGCAGGCAACATTAGCAGTAAAAGACTACCTCGCTTTTTGCAAAAGCCTGCAATTTGAACACCGGGATTCTACTTTTTTGAAGCCTGGTTAAAAAAAACAAAAGCCGTACTGCAATTTGAATACAACACGGCTTTCGGAAATTCCAGAGAGATGGATTATAAATCCTTCACAGAATTCCGGTCAATCAATATATCCTTCAATTCTTTTAGAAATTCATACTGGTGTGGCATGACTTTTTTAACCGCTTCCTTCAGGGCAAAAAAACTGCCTTTCTCCACATCCTTCACTTTGTCTTTCAGTTGCATTGCATCTTCGTAGAGCATCGTCTTGAGCGAAGGAATGTCGTGCCAGTCACCTTCCACTGCAAAGGCCTCCTCCGTTGCGCCGTCCTCCTGCCGCACGGGGTCCAGTTCGATCATGCGACCTTCATCGTACCGAACTTTCGTTCGTTGGCCTTCCGGAATACTCCAGTTTTCCAGGTTTTCCGGGTCATTCACCAGGAAAATTTCCAGCCCGCGCTCCTGGAAGCGATAAATAATCAGCTTAAACTTTTTTACTAAACTCATAGTCGAGAAAATCTGATCTGCAATCTAAATTCACGTTAGAAACAGCGCCCGGCTGAAAAGGTTCAGGCGAGTGCGAATTTGCAAAGTAAATCAGATTTAACGAGTTTACAAAATCGTGATCTTGCGTTTTTTCTTA
>CAZFBU010000002.1:3338-18550 GCA_964517175.1 uncultured Saprospiraceae bacterium | reverse complement strand
TCCCAGCGGAATTCCTGTACCCACGATGTATCGAACGGGAAGCCCTCGCCGAAGAAATCGCGCGAATCAAACTGGCGCACGATGGTCGTATCAAAATTAAACGAGCCGCCAAATTCCTCACTGAATTCCTGCATCATTTGATTCATTCGCTCCTGGATACGTTGCATTTGCTCCTGCAGGCGCTCCGCATCGCTTTGGGCAGCAACAAATTGAAAGCTTATCAGAAACAAGCCAAGCGCTAACCATATTTTTTTCATAATTCGACCATTTAAAATCATCAAAATGCTCAATGCTTACTTTTTAGGAACAGACTCCCGAACCAGTTCCAGGGTTGCAAGCGCCAGGAACAATTTTTCTTCCTCTTCGTTAATGTCGCTTTTCACAAACTGGAATGCACGCGGGCTTAGCGAGCCTGTTTTTGGGGTATCCGTTTTTACGACGCTGGCTACTTCCCGATCATGTACAATAACCGGGGCCAGTTCTTCCTGATTACGTTTGATACTGGCAATGGCGCGCTTGCGTTCGTTGTACAACACGCCGTCATTGCGCAGCATACCAACCAATTGACCGTCAATCAGGATTTGAATTTCTTTGTTTTTAATCCAGTAGGCGTAATGATGCTCTGCCGTTCGTGCGTAGAGCAATGCGTACTTGCCGCCGCCGATGTAGCGCTTGTAGGCGTATGCCAGCACGGGCTCATTATAAATTGTGGTAAAAACGCCCCGCGCTCGCAGCGTGATGCGCTTTTTCACCAGCCGGTTCATTTGGTTGAAGGAAAAAAGCTCCAGCTCTTCCTTGCGAATGGGAACGAGCGCTTCGCTCAGCCAGTCATTCATTTCTGTTTGCATTTCCTGCAGGTCCTGCTTGATGCGCTTGGCACCCGGATTCATGTGGGGCAACAGGCGCAGCAGCAAAATGAAGCCAACGACAACGAGCGCCAGCATAGTGAATGCGAATGGAATCATGTTTTTTTTGTTTAATCGTATATACCGGATTGGTGGTTTATTTCAATGTTATTGGCATCCGGGGTTTCAAATAACTGCCGACGCTCCTGCAGTGCAATTTTATCGGCAGGGGTTAAAATATTAAAATCAGTTTGGAGAATGGTGTCCAACTCCGCCTGAATTTTTTCTTTTGCTTCCCAATAAGTAACGTGTGGATCTACCATATCGTTGACCAGGCGGGTCTTCAGACGGTTCAATTCAGGGGCAAACAGGTCGCTTTTTTTGAGCAGTTGGTCTATTTTCTGCAAGGTACGGAAATGCACGCCCCGCCCCAGAAGGCTATGGCCGCCGTAGTCCCAGGTTTGCAGAAACCAGGCTGGATAGAAATACTCGATGCTGTCATCCGGAAAAAGGCTGATTTGCAGCGCCATGAAGGCATCATCTTCGCTGCTGCTGGTAGTCGCTGCTTTTTCACTCAGCGTTACATAATTCCAGAACAAATAATAAGCGGTACCCTCTGCCACCAATTGCGTCTCGAAGCCCGGCAGCATTTGTTTCAGCCAAAACAGGTCGGGCAATTCTTCCGGGTTATTTACTTCAATTTTTCTTTCCATGATGCGCACCAGCGTGTCGCGCAGAGCAGTACCTTCGCGGTATGCCAGGGTGATCGCTTCTGCTGTTGTTGCAGCGTGTAAGCTTTGCCGATAAGCTTGAATGCGTGTGCTCAGGGTTTGGCCGAAGAGGGTTTGCAGGCGTCTTTCCATCAGCTGGGTTGTCAGTTCTGATATTTCATCCATATGGAAGCGGAGGGCGCCCCCATATACCCAGCCTTCGCTGCCATCGGTGGTGCGCACGCGCAGCCAGGGCTCATCAAATGGAATGCCTCGCAGCGTGATTTGGGTGGTAAAATCACTGACTTCGCCGAGCGCTACCAACTCCGTGCCCCGGGGTAATGTTTTGATGACTTCGGCGTCCGGCCCGGCGGCTTCCCGCAAGCGGGTGTTGTCCACATGGGTTATGAATGTTGTAACAGACTCGTTATCAATAGGTTTTGACTCGGAGCCGGTTTTCCCGCACGCCCATAGGCAAATACTCAGAAGCGCAAGAATGACAATTCGCATATACCTTACCATTTTATCTGAGCCAAAAATAAAAAAATCCGTTCCCAACGGAGAACGGATTTCAGATGATTATCATCATAGTCGTATGAAATATACTTACCCGAGGTAAGATTTCAGTGCATTCCGATTGTAGGATTTGCGCAGGCGTCGGATTGCCCGCTCTTTGATCTGGCGTACGCGCTCCCGTGTCAGATCATACATTTCGCCAATTTCTTCCAGCGTCAGGGGTTTGTAGCCATTTAAGCCATAGTAAGCGGACAAAACCTCCACTTCCCGGGGCGACAGAATAGACAACCCCTGCTGTACCTCATCCCGGAGCGATTGCTCCATGAGGTTGGTATCAGGGCTGTCGTTGTCTTCACTCGATATGATATCCAGCATGGTAGAATCGCCATCTTCGCCACTGATGGGCGCATCGACCGAAACGTGCCGCCCATTGCCCTTGAGCATATTGGACACTTCCCTCGGCGTCATGTCCAGCAGTTCTCCCAGTTCTTCGTTGGTTGGCTCCCGCTCGAACTCCTGGACGAAGGCGATAAACGCTTCGTTTACTTTGTTGTAGGAGCCTACTTTATTGAGCGGCAAACGCACGATTCGCGAATGCTCGACAATTGCCTGCAAAATGGACTGGCGAATCCACCAAACGGCGTAAGAGATGAACTTAAAGCCTTTGGTTTCATCGAAACGCTTGGCTGCTTTCATCAAGCCCACATTGCCCTCGTTGATGAGGTCACTGAGCGAAAGCCCTTGATTTTGGTATTGCTTGGCAACGGAAACTACAAAACGCAGGTTGGATTCGGTTAGTTTGGCTAATGCCTCCTGATCGCCCTGCCGGATGCGCCGTGCCAGTTCCGCTTCTTCATCAGCGGTCAGCATCTGAATTTTACCAATGTCATTCAGATACTTATCCAACGCCAGACTTTCTCTGGTCGTAATTTTGTTTGTAATTTTTAACTGACGCATATGTCCGGGATTTTGGGAAGTTTTATAGTTATGACGAAATATACGCTTTATTGGTCACATTTGTTGTATTTATCTTTTTAAACTTGACTTTTTGCAAAAAAAGATTTATATACGACTTTATGCAATAATAAGTACAATGGGGCATTTGAAAAAGTTCCACCTGCCAAAAAATATCCGGCTTCGGAGCATTGCCCGAAACCGGATATTTTGTTTAATCTATTGAAAATCAGTGCGTTAAAACGTGATATAATTAGTCTCTTCGATCTCTGTTATCTCTTCTTCCGCCGCCACCTCTTCGATCGCCGCTGCCTCTTCGGTCATCGCCGCCACGCCGACGATCATCGCCATCATTGCCATTGCTGCCTCCGTCTTTACCAGAATTCGGAATGAGTTCTTTGCGGGATAAGCGCAATTTTCCGGTTTTCCGGTCCACGCCAATCAGTTTCACTTTCACGGTGTCTCCTTCGCTGAAAACGTCTTCTACATTATCAATCCGGGAATGTGAAATTTCCGAAACGTGCAGCAAACCACTTTTGCCATTAAATTCGACGAATACGCCGTAGGGCATTATCGTTTTCACAACCGCTTCATATACATCGCCAATTGAGGGCTCAAAGGTAATCTGGCGAATGCGCTCCAGTGCTTTTTCGATCGAAGCTTTGTCGCTGCTGGCAATACTTACAATGCCCTGATCTCCAACTTCTTCGATATTGATCGTCGTTCCGGTGTCGGCCTGCATTTCCTGAATGACTTTACCACCCGGGCCAATCACGGCACCAATATAGCTCTTGTCGATATAAATTTCGACAATTCTCGGCGCGTGCGGCTTGTAATCTTCCCGAGGTTCGGCAATTACTTCATTCATTTTGCCAAGAATGTGCAAACGCCCTTTACGTGCCTGTTCCAGGGCTTCTTCCATTACTTCAAACGGCAAGCCATCGATTTTGATATCCATCTGGCAGGCCGTGATGCCATTTTCCGTACCGGTTATTTTGAAGTCCATATCACCGAGTGCATCTTCATCGCCAAGAATATCCGACAGAACAGCCGTGCGCTTACCGTCAGAAATAAGCCCCATTGCAATACCGGCAATCTGGCGCTTAATTTTAATGCCGGCATCCATCAGTGCCAGAGAACCGGCGCATACCGTTGCCATGGAAGACGAACCATTGGATTCCAAAATATCAGAGACAATGCGAATCGTGTAAGGGTTTTCTACCGGTAATACCTGACGAATAGAACGCCCCGCGAGGTTGGCGTGACCAACTTCCCGACGACCAGGGCCGCGCAGCGGCTTTACTTCACCTACGGAGTAGGGCGGAAAATTGTAATGCAAAATGAAGTCATCTTTCTTGAATTCAAGGGCATTGTCCACCATCATTTCATCGAGCTTGCTGCCCAGTGTCACGGAAGTAAGCGATTGCGTTTCACCCCGTGTGAAAATAGCCGAGCCGTGCGTAGAAGGCAGATAATCCACTTCGCACCAGATGTCACGAATTTCGTCAAGTTTACGACCATCGAGACGCACTTTATCCGTCAGTACCATATCCCGGATAACATACTTTTTCAGCTCATCCAGATAGCGTTTGATGAGGCCGCCGTTCTCCACCATGTATTCTTCGTCGTGCTCTTCCTCAAACTTAGCAATGACCGCATCTTTTATTTCAGTGAAGCGCTCTTTACGGGTACTTTTATCCAGTCCACCTTTAGCCACTTCGTAGATTTTATCCTTCGCCAGTTCTTCTACCTTCGATTTGATGGATTCATCCTCCGGCATTGGTTCCACATCCCGGCGCGTCAGCGCTTTGCCGCCCACTTTTTGTGCCAAATCCAGTTGTGCCTGAATTTGTACTTTAATCGCGTCGTGTGCTTCCCGGATGGCAGCTACCAGGTCTTTTTCAGAACATTCTTTAGTTTCGCCTTCCACCATCGTCACGTTGTCCATTGTAGCGCCCACCAGCAAATCTATGTCGGCTTCTTCCAGTTGCGTTCGAGTAGGGTTGATAATAAATTCGCCATTTACCCTTGCCACGCGCACCTCCGAAATAGGTCCATCAAAGGGAATGTCAGAAATCGTCAGTGCTGAGGATACCGCCAGCGCGACCAGTGCGTCCGGCAGGGCATCATCGTCAGAAGAGACGAGATTGACAATGATTTGTGTTTCATTCATGTATCCTTCCGGAAAGAGTGGGCGAATGGCCCGATCCACGAGGCGGGAGGTCAAAATTTCGTAATCGGATAGTTTTGTTTCTCTACGGAAAAAATTACCGGGAATTCTGCCGGCAGCGGCGAATTTTTCCTGATAATCCACGGATAATGGAAAAAAGCTTTGTCCTTCTTTTGCTTCTCTCGCCGAAACAGCCGTTGCCAAAAGCATTGTTTTACCCATGCGAACCAAAGCCGAGCCATCGGCCAGGGTGGCTAATTTACCTGTTTCCAGTGTGATTGTTCTACCATCGGGTAAATCGAAGGACGTGGTGGTTGGAATCTGTTGTCCCATAATTTGTAAGTTAAAATACGCTATTGTTTCAAAATAATCGCATTTCTTTCTGAAACGCGGTTCAAATACCAGATGAAATGAGAAGTATCGGAAAATAACCTGTCAATTGAAGGTGGGATTCGATAACTCATTTGATTTTTATAACCGAACAGACTGTTACTTCTCTTATCTTTAACGGCTGAAGATAAAATGACTAAAGAGTAGCATCAGCCGCTAAATATAAGGAAAAAGGAAGTACGAACCTGGTTTGTGCCGCACTTCCTTTCGGGTTATTTACGAATACCGAGCTTTTCTATCAACTCGCGATATTTATTCAGGTCTTTTCTGGACAGGTAATCGAGCAGGCGCTTCCGCTTACCCACCAATGAGAGCAGGGCTTTACGCGAAGCGTGGTCTTTTTGGTTTGCTCTCAGATGCCCCGACAATTGCTGAATTCGATAAGTAAAAAGAGCAATTTGCCCTTCCGCAGAGCCAGAATCCTGAGCGCTTTTGCCGTGCTCTGCAAAAATCTCTGCCTTCTTTTCTTTAGTTAAATAAACAGCCATTTTTTCGTTGTAATTTTTCTTAGATTCTATTTTAGCGGTGCAAAGGTACTAACTTTCTGCTTACCATGAAACAGATAAGGCTAATTTTATTTTAAAATGCCCAAATACCAGGCAAGCTTAATTTTCCGCTCTAAATTTCTTTAATGCTTCGATCAGTTTCGGTACTACGTCGAACAAGTCGCCCACTACACCGTAGTCGGCAGCTTTGAAAAAAGGCGCTTCCGGGTCTTTGTTGATAACGACGATGGTCTTCGAGTTATTCACTCCGGCCAGGTGCTGAATGGCACCGGAAATGCCAACTGCGATGTACAAATTCGGGCGGATGGCCACGCCGGTCTGTCCAACGTGTTCGTGGTGCGGGCGCCAGTCGGAGTCCGATACCGGTCGGGAGCAGGCAGTTGTTGCGCCAATGACCTCGGCCAAATCCTCAATGATGCCCCAATTTTCAGGACCTTTCATGCCGCGTCCGGCAGAAACGACCAGTTCCGCTTCTGGCAGTGGCACGCGACCTTCAACGCGCTTCACTTCTTTTACCCGGATGCGACCATCCGGAACGGCTACGTCCAGGGCTTCTACGGTGCCTGATTCGCCAACTTCTTCCGGCTGGAGACTATTATTGATGAGCGACAGTAATTTAAGGTCTGATTTTATTTCAAATTCGGCGAAAGCCTTACCGGAAAAAACAGGTTTTTTTACCTTGAATCCGTCGGCTGCTGTTGGCACTGCATTTACACCAGCTACCGACCCGGCGTCCATTCGGGCAGCCACGCGCCCGAGAATCGACTTGCCATCTGCCGAGTGACTCATGATGACAACTTTCGCGCCCAGCTTTTCCGCCGCCGCTGCGATCACCGCCGCATGTACCTGGCTGTCGAAGCTATCGAGTTTGGTATCAGCTACGTTGTAAATTTTTGACGCGCCATACTTGCCCAGTTCTTCCGCGCCTTGCACGGTGCCCAGGGTTAATGCAGCGCACTCTGTGCCCAATATCTGTGCCGTTTTGTAAGCGTACGTTACGGCCTCGAACGCAGCTTTCTTAAATTTTCCTTTTTGATGTTCTGCAAAAACTAATACCATTTTATTATGGATTTTCGATTTTTTAATAATGTCTTTTCAACATTTCAACATTTCAACATGGCAACATTTCAACCTCAAATCACTTTTGCCTCTTCGTGCAGCAGGCGCACGAGTTCTTCCATGTTGTCCGGTTCAATGAGTTTCACCTCCGATTTTGGCGGTGGCAACTCGTAGCTTACTGCTTCTGCCGGATCGTCGAAAGCAACAGGTTCAATGGTGTTCAATGGCTTTTTCTTTGCCATCATAATGCCGCGCATATTGGCGATGCGTTGCTCTGCCAGCCCCTTTGCCGCACTGATCACGAACGGAGTTTCCACTTCCACAATTTCTGTTCCGCCCTCAATGTCACGGGCAATAGTGGCGGTATTTCCGTCCATCTCCATTTTGGAAGCGTAAGAAATGAAAGGCAGGTCGAGCAATTCGGCCACCATAGCGCCTATTTCCGAGCCGTTGTAGTCGATAGTTTCCTTACCCAGAAAAATTACGTCAAAATTTTCTTTTTTTGCATATTCGGCGATTTGCTTTGCTACGAAGAGCGCGCTTTTTGGCTCTGCGTTGATGCGCACGGCATCATCGGCGCCGATCGCCAGTCCTTTGCGGATGACGGCATCATTTTCTGCCGGACCGACGTTAATTAACGTTACAATGCCTCCCTGTGCTTCTTTTAGTTCCAGTGCACGCACGAGTGCGTACCATTCGTCGTAGGGATTCATGATGTATTGCACGCCGCTGGTGTCGAATTTGGTGTTATTGTCCGTGAAGGCGATTTTTGCAGTCGTATCCGGGGTTTTACTTACACAAACCAATAATTTCATCAGCTATAATTTTTCAATGAGAAAAAATAGGCAAGGCGCTCCGGCGGGAAAGCCAAAGTCCTCGCTTAAAGATGCGCAAATATAGTTGAAAAGTAGCAAATCTCATTAGCGAATTTTCGCTAAATTTGATGCCAATCAAACAAGCGGATATTTTTGTTTGTTCAAGACAACATCAGAATTAGAGAAAAACCAATTATGTAGAGTATGTCCAGATTAACACAACTAAAAGATATGCTGGCGGAAAGCCCCGACGATCCGTTTCTGCTGTTTGCCATCGCTAAAGAGTATGAAGCGGCAAGCAATCCGGAGCAGGCGCTGGCACATTATACGCAAGTGATGGAGCAGGATGCAGACTATGTTGGCACTTATTACCATCTGGCTAAGCTGTATGAGAAAATAGAACAGCCGGAAAAAGCGTTAGATACCTATGCAACGGGTATGGTTGTGGCGCGTCGGGTAGGGGATCATCATGCTCTTGCGGAGTTATCGGCTGCCAAATTGAACCTGGAAATGGGGGAAAGTGATTATTGATATTTGTTTATTTGCTATTTTTACAACTTGGAGCGCTCTTTACCAATTATAACATATAATTGTGTCAAAGAATAATCCGGCACTAAGTGAACTTGGAAGCAAGCAGCCATTTCAAATGGAAGCCGATGCGAAGTTGCGATTAATTTCGCCTGTCGGTACGTAAACAAAACATGGTGCAATGAGACATTACTATGGCTTTACCTTACTGGGTGCAACAATCTTCGCTGCACTGCAGTGGACATTCTCACCCACAAAAAAATTTCTCGAAGAAGACTTTTTTGCCTGCGGCACAACCTTGACAGTTGGCTCAGATACGACCATTTGCGATCCGGGCGAAGCGGTAACGCTCACCGGTACGATCACCGGAGATTTTATAGACGCCGCCTGGACGCCCACCACCGGACTGACCACTCCGAATAGCCCTACGACCACCGCTATTGTGGACAGCACCACGACGTATCGCTTGCGGGTGCGCACGCCGGATTCCGACAACCTGATCGTCAACGGGGATTTCACGCAGGGAAATGTCGGCTTTACCAGTGATTATACGCTGCATACCGGCAATAATAATTTGCCCGACGGTCGTTATGCCGTAACCCGAAATGCCCGATCGGTGCATGGTGGTTTTTCAAACTGTACCGAGCATACGAATAACAATGGATTGATGATGGTCGTCAATGCTTCGGGACAGCCGAACAACGTTTGGTGTCAGACGATCACGATCGAAAGCGAAAGCGAATATCGCTTCAGCGCCTGGGCGGCTTCTATGGTATCACAAAACCCGGCCCGGTTGCAGTTTTCTATCAACGGCGTGCTGATCGGCGATGTGTTTCAAGCGCCCACGCAAACCTGCCAGTGGCGGGAGTTCACTGCAACCTGGTTTTCTGATAATACCACGACAGCGGAAATTTGCATTGCGAACGTTAACAGTACGCCGGTAGGAAATGACTTTGCGCTAGATGATATTTCTTTCAACCGAATTTGCACCCTGGAAGAAGAAATAACCGTTACTGTCGCTAATCTCAATGCCGATTGGAACAATCCCGGCACGCTCTGCCAAAACGATACAACGCTGGTGCTCAATAGCCTGCTGACTGCCGACGCAACGCCCGGTGGCACCTGGACACTGGACGAACAACCGGTCGCGGTCATTGTGCCCTCTATGCTGGCTCCCGGCGATTACTCGCTGCGTTACTCAATCATTGTAGCCGACTGCGAAGCGCAAAACGAGCAGACGATCACCATCAGCCAGGGCGCCAATGCAGGCATCGCAGCTCCGCCGCTGTCGCTCTGCCAAAACGATGCGGAGCAGATTGACCTGAGCGCCTTGCTGGAAGGCGAAGATGCGGGCGGCAATTGGACAGAAACTTCGGATGTGCCTTCCACCGGAAATGCCTTTGATGGTTTTGCCGGTACGTTTAATCCTGCCGGGCAAGTTCCTGGAACATATCAATTCACCTACCGGGTGCCCGCTTCGCCCTGCCCGGATGCGCAGGCAACGGTCCTTGTGATGGTCAATGCCGCACCAATAGCTGATGCCGGCGAGCCATTGGAGTTGAATTGCGCAGTGGAGATGGTCACAATCGGAGGCGCCAACACTTCGCAGGACGGCAATCTGACTTATCAGTGGACCGGCGCGAACGGCAGCCCGATTGCAGTGCCGGATATTCCGTTTACGGAAGTTGAACAGGCGGATACTTACATCCTCTCCGTTACGGATTTGAATAATGGTTGTAGTGCTGCAGATTCTGTGGTGATAACTTCTCAGATTACCGCGCCTACCGCAACGCTGGAAACGCGCCCTGTAAGTTGCAATCGGGACAACGATGGAATAATTATTGTTACCAATGCGACCAACGGCGAACTACCATTTTTGTATGCGCTCAATGGGGGAGCGTTTACGGAAAAGAACGAATTTACGAATCTGGCACCGGGGACGTACAACGTGACCGTTCGCGACCAGAACGGCTGCGATACAACCCTGCAAACAACGCTCGATCAGCCGGAAGCACTGGCGATAGACCTCCAGGCGAGCATTGACAGCGAACCACCGGTCATCAATCAAGGGGATAGCGTCCTTTTGAATATTCTGTTCAGCAAGCCGGAAACTGCCATCGATTCTATCCGTTGGACACCGGACAGCCTGGGTTGCGCCACCTGCGCGAGTGCTACCGTTCGCCCGATGGTCACTTCCACCTACTCGGTGCGTGTTGTGGACCAAAATGGCTGTATCGCAACCGATCAGATCAGCATTTTCGTAGAGCAGTTGCGCCGGGTTTTTATTCCCAATGCGTTTACACCCAATGGCGATGGCGTCAATGACCGGTTCTACATCAGCGCTGCACCTGAGGTGCGCAGGGTTCGGTCATTCTACATCCTCAATCGCTGGGGCGAAACCATGTTCAACCGGGAAAATTTTCTGCCGAACGACCCGGACCTCGGCTGGGACGGCTTTTTCAAAGGGCAGCGGATGCCCGCAGGGGTGTACGTTTATGTCACCGAACTGGAGCTGGCAAATGGCGACACCACCATTGTCTCCGGGGATGTGACGCTGGTCAATTGATGAAAATCCGGGATTCTGGCGGTTGATTGACACGTAAAAATTCTGCATTTTTCGGTTTATTCGACATGCAAATAGTATCTTGCCGATCATAATTTTTTTGCAAACGGAAAGCCATGAAGATTTTCGAGCGAATTAAACTCATACACCGGGCCACTAAATACAAAAACAAAAACGACCGGGGCGGCATCGCTTACCTGCTGGCATCCCTCCGGGAAGGAGAAACAGCCCTGGATGTGGGCGCGCACAAGGCGGGCTATTTGTACTGGATGGCAAAGCAAGTGGGCGCTACCGGTAAAGTGTATGCCTTTGAGCCACAATCGAGGCTTTATGCGTATCTGAAAAAAATTAACCCCCTATTCAAAAAATATGATATTACCATTGAGCACATCGCATTGTCGAATACTACCGGTGCCACCATCCTTTACATACCGGAGAACACAACGAGCAGGGACTCTTCGCCCGGGGCTACGATTGTGCCTGAAAAAGCCCGGCGCGATGTTGGCATGCTGGAAGAAACCATCGAAACCGAAACACTAGATAGTTATTGCAGGAAAAATGATATTGTGCCGGATTTCATTAAGATTGATGTGGAAGGCAATGAACTCAACGTGCTGAAAGGGGGCACGGCAACGCTAACGCAGCACAAGCCCCGCATATTAATTGAGATAGAGGCGCGCCACGTAGGAGAAAAGCAAGTGCTGGAGACCTTCCGGTTTTTGGAATCGATGGGGTACAAAGGGCATTTCATTCGCGGCACGGAGCGCGTCGATTTGGCTTTATTCGATTTTGATCAGCATCAGAATATAGAATCCGATAATTTTTATTGCAATAATTTTACTTTTGAGTAATTATATTCATTTGTTGTAAATTATAAAATTGCTGCACCATCCTCTATTTTAGCCAACAAACAAAATAAACACATGGAAACTGCATACAATCTGATCGTCGAAAAACTATCTGCCTGGTTTACGGAATTGATCGCCCTGCTACCAAATATCGTGCTGGCGGCCCTCATTCTGGTGCTGGGTATTTTCCTAGCCAAATTCGTCAAAAAGTTTTCCCTGCGCCTGGTTCGGCGTATTTCCCGCGTTGAAACCATCAATAACCTCTTTGCTTCTTTCATGCACGTGGTTGCTATCGGGATTGTCCTTTTTATTGTCCTCAGCGTATTGCATCTCGACAAAGCCGTGACGTCCATCCTTGCCGGGGCAGGTATTGTTGGCTTGGCTTTGGCGTTTGCTTTTCAGGATATTGCAGCTAATTTTATGTCGGGCATTTTCATCTCTTTCCGGCGCCCGTTGGGCGTGGGCGACCTGGTGAAAGTAGGCAATTATTTCGGCACGGTGGAAGTCATCAGCCTCCGCGATACCAGCATTATTTCCATGCAGGGCCAGCGCATTATTATTCCAAATAAAGATATTTTTCAAAATCCAATTGAAAATTATACCACCACCAACAGGCGCCGCCTCGATTTGTACGTGGGCGTCTCCTACGGCGATGACCTCGAAAAAGTAAAGCGCATTACCCTCGAAGCTGCTGCCAAAGTGAGTGTGCGCGACATAAGTAAGGACCTTACGCTGTTCTATACCGAATTTGGCGATAGCTCCATCAATTTCGTGCTCAATATCTGGCTGAAGTCAACCGACCATGGCACTTACCTGAAAGCGCAAAGCGATGCTATTATGCTCGTGAAAGAAGCTTTTGATACGAATGACATCACTATTCCATTCCCGATCCGCACGCTGGATTTTGGCATCAAGGGTGGTGAAAAACTTTCGGAAATGCAGGTACACCTGGCAAATGGGAAGAATGTGAATTAAATTTGCGACAAAACGGATCGAATCTGTTCATCACATAGTCCATGCCATTTGAACATACGCTAATGAACCAGCGCAAGATCATTCATATCGATATGGATGCGTTTTTTGCATCGGTAGAGCAGCGGGACGATCCGGAACTGCAGGGAAAGCCGGTGGCAGTGGGTGGCTCGGGCAGGCGTGGGGTAGTGGCGTCGGCGAGCTACGAGGCGCGCAGGTATGGCGTGCGGTCGGCTATGCCGAGTGTGACAGCGCTACGGAAATGTCCTGATCTGATTTTTGTGAAGTCCCGGTTTGATGTGTATCGGGCTGTTTCTCAGCAAATTCGGGCTATTTTTTTGGACTACACCGATTTGGTGGAGCCGCTTTCGCTGGACGAAGCCTATCTGGATGTGACGGAAAATAAAAAAGGCATCCACTCCGGCAAGATCATCGCCGAGGAGATTCGCGGGCGCATTCACACAGAAACGGGGTTGACGGCCTCGGCGGGTGTTTCCTTCAATAAATTTTTGGCGAAAATCGCTTCAGATATCAACAAACCCAACGGTATCAAAGTTATAACGCCACCGGAAGCGGAAGCTTTTCTCGATGCACTACCTATCGAAAAATTTCATGGCATCGGCAAGGTGACCGCGCAGAAGATGAAAAAGCTCGGCATTCACACCGGCGCGGAGCTGAAAACCTGGTCGGAGATTGACCTGGTGCGGCGCTTTGGCAAAGTCGGGCGGCACTATTACCGCATCGTTCGGGCGGATGACCAGCGCGAGGTCAACCCAAATCGCATCCGAAAGTCCATCGGCGCGGAGCGTACCTTCCGGGAAGACCTGGTGCGGCTGGAAGATATGAAGGAAAAACTGACGCACATTGCCGGCGTGGTTTTTGATTATATGAAAAAATCGGATAATTTCGGACGAACGGTCACCGTCAAGATCAAATCGTCGGATTTCGTCATCAGTACCCGGAGCAAGTCTTTTGCGATAGAAGTGACCGAACTGGATGACCTGGTTGCCATTGCGCATGAATTGCTGGAAAGCAATCAGGATGATATTGACAAAGTACGGCTGCTGGGCGTTTCGGTTTCAAATTTGCAGAAAGAACAAACCGAAGGCATTCAGTTGCGGTTTGATTTTTGAAGGTGTTTTGTTGCTTGTTGCTGACATTCAATAAAATTTTAAAGAAGTTTCTAAAGCGATGAATTTATTGATTTTTGATGTGGATGGCACGCTGGTGCAAAGTGTAGCGCGCGCGGATAGCAAGTGTTTCGCAACGACTTATGAGCATATTTACAAAAAAACTTTTCCGACAATTGACTGGCATCAGTTTCCGCATGTGACGGATACCACCATTTTGCAAACGGTAATCCAGGATCATTTCGGGCGCACTGTGCTGGATAATGAAATTCAGGTATTTGAACAAAAATATATGGAATTGCTTCGACACAATCGCCGGGAACGACCGCACTACTTTTCGGAAGTGGCTGGTGCACGCGCCATGCTGCACAGATTGCTCAGCTTACCGGATACGCTGGTTGCTATTGCTACCGGTGGCTGGCGCAAGACGGCGCACATCAAAATGCAGCACGTCGGCATTCCTTCTCAGGCATTCTGGGTGAGTGGCGCAGATGGCAAAACCACGCGCGAAGCCATCATTGAGGAAACGCTGACGGTAGCGCACCGTATCGAAAAGCGATTCCGCAAGATTATTTATATTGGCGATGCCCCTTGGGATGTGACAACGACCCGCAATATGCAACTCGACTTTGTCGGCATCCGGCGGCGGGGCGACCTGGAAGCGCTTACCAAACTGGGCGCGGCGCAGGTATTACAAAATTATATCGACCAATCTGCCTTTCTGGAAGCGCTGGAAGCAGCTACGCCACCTGCTTAAAATAAAAAAGGCAGCGAGCAAAAATGCCCACTGCCTGTCTTTATCTTCAAAAAAAAATCATCTTATCGTTGTACGACAAACCGCTTGGTTTTCACGCCTTCGTCCGTGCGCACGTGCAGGAAGTATGCGCCCGCGGGCCACTGGCTGGCGTCGATGCGGAGCGTTTGTGCCTGCACGCCGTCGAAGTTGCGTAGCCAGATGGTTCTGCCTGTTGCATCCATGATCTGCACCTGCGTTTGTTTGGCAACATTTTGCAATTCAATTTGCACCGTCAGGTCGCGGTTGACGGGGTTGGGGTACAGCGTCACTTGTTCATCCGCGAGTTGTGGTTCTTCGGTGCTGGTAGGCACTTCGCGGATGCGCATTCTGAGGAAAGCGGTCGTTTCGGCCCCAAAGCCGCCGGTAAACCACTGACCGTTCTTCACCACCGTTGCAATGTCATAATAATA
>CAZFBU010000002.1:0-3238 GCA_964517175.1 uncultured Saprospiraceae bacterium | reverse complement strand
TAATTTCCTACGCCCGTTGCGGTGAAAGTATCTTCAAACAACACCGTGTCCGCTTCCATGGGCGCAATTGTGCCGATTTCTTCGGTAGCCGAGAAGCTGTCGCCGTTGTCGCCTTCCACTTCGACTTGCACCATTACGCCGGTTTGCGGCATGGTGCCGGCATTTCTGATGCGGGCGATGAAGAGTTCTTCATCTACCTGACTGATTGGCGTTGCAAAATTGAAAGGACGTCTTGGCTCGGTTACGACCAGATTATTTTCAGGAGTTGGATTCATATCCGTCAGGGATACGTCGTCAATTTGCCAACTGTACGCGCAGCCGAAGTCGCCACCCTGTACGGTTGCATTGGTAGAAAGAAACTGGAAAGCAAAGTAAAATGCCGCTTCGCCGGCAGCGAATTCAGAGATATCCAAACGAAGTGTTAGAGGGTTCAAATCTTGATTTCCTTCCAGCTTGCCGCTATATTCATTGTTTTCAACTCCGGGAAACACTTCGATCGTAGCCCAGCTATCCAGGTCATTCAGATCGGTGCCTATTCTCAGTTGTGGACGGTCGTTGAAGGCGCGGTAGTAAGTTTCAAACACAAGAAAAACGGACGTTTTGTCTGAGGCATCAATAACCGGCGAGATCAGCCAGGCGTTCTGACCGACATTGATGTTGCAATTCAGGTCAGAATCAAAAATGATCCAGCCATTGGCTTGCGTGGTGGAATTGAGTGGTGCAATGGCAAAGTCGCCACCGGGACCGGTAGTCGTATGGAACCATTCGGCAGATGGATTATCATTGCCAAGCACTTTTACGCTGGACCAATCAGCGGGAATGCCGCCATCGAAATCTTCGGTAAAAAAAGTTTGAGCGTTTGCAAAGGAAATGCAAAGCGTTAGCATACCTGTCAGGCAAAATGTAGTAAACGTTCTGTAATTCATATTTTGGTTTTTGAATTAGAAAATTTTAGAATCGGGAATCGTTTTGTCTTGAAATGAGCGGAAAGGTAAGGTCTTTTCCGTAAACATCCACAAAAAATATATACTTCCAGACAATGGCTGACATTATGGCTGTTTTTTTTTCAAAAGTTGGGCGGCAAGATTTCCAAAATCCCGTTTTGATTGCTTTTTACATACCATTACACCGATAGCCGTTGTTGTTCGTACTCTTCCTGGAGTTGCTTTTTATCTATGGGCACTACGCCCAGGCGTTCGCAGACTTGCCCGCCGGCAAGGTTGGCGAGTATGGCGATTTCCTGCATTGGCAGCCCCAGCGCGAGTGCGAGCGACGCCACGCTGATGACCGTATCGCCCGCACCGCTCACATCCGCGATCTGGCGGGGGCGCGTGCCCACCATCAGGCTCTGCCCTTCTTTTTCGATGAACAGCCCCCGTTCCGAGAGCGTTATCAGGGCATACATATTGTCCAGCTTTTCGCGCAGGTAGTCCGCGGCTCGCTGAAGTGACGCTGCTTCCGGCAACACCTCAATCGGCAACTGACTGCGAATTTCTTTCAGGTTGGGTTTGAACATAGTGGCGTGCTTGTACGCCCAGAAATTCCGGAACTTTGGATCAACCGTCGTCGGAATGTCGCGCTTGATTGCTTCCAGCATCACACTGCGGATCACCTCGCCGGAAAGAACGCCTTTATTGTAATCCTGAAACAAGATGACGTGGATATTCCGCTCGTCCAGAATGTTTGTTAAACTCGTCATAAATTGCTGCGCATCGGTTGGGGTCAGCTCTGCGGTTGTTTCTTCATCTACGCGAAGCAATTGCTGGCTACTGGCCAGGATGCGCGTCTTAACCGTTGTGATACGCTCTGCCGATTGCAGCACGCCTTTTTTGGGCAGACCACTCTGCGGTAGCAGGTCGTAGAAGCGTTCGCCATCGCGATCCGTGCCGATTACGCTGCACAGGTAAGGCGTAGCGCCCAGCGCCTTGATATTGAGCGCAACATTTGCCGCGCCGCCCAGGCGATCTTCCCGGCTTTGCAGGTGTACGACGGGCACCGGCGCTTCCGGCGAAATGCGATCGACACTGCCGGTTACGTAGCGATCGATCATAACATCGCCGACAACAAGTACATTCAGGTCGTTGAAAGCTTCGAAGATATCAGAGGGTGGCGTCATTGATTTCCGTGATTGCATGTCTTGACAAAAGTAGAAAAAACAGCGCTATTCTGTCGTTATCTTTTCGTCAATTGTTAGCAACGATCAAATAATAGCTAAGAATCAGTCGCATCCTTACAAATCAGCGCCCCATCCAACTCATTCGCGAAAGCAATCAATTCTGCTGCAATGCGCCCGGGCTCCAGCGCTTCCGCCTGAAATTGACAAACGCGTACGTCGCCTTTTCGTTGTAAACTATGCTCGTAAGTTTTGTCGTAATACACCAATGCAATCTGGGCCGCCTCGGCGTAATCTTCTGATTCTAAGGATTGAATCGCCGCATTTAAGTGCTGACCACCGAGTTTTTTCCTGATTCGCTGGAATGATTCGATTAATTTTTCCTTCGGAAAGCCGGCATAAACTTTTACCAAGTGCTGAATGCGTGCTTCGAGCGGAATATTCAGTTGAATGATGGGTGCTTGGTTCATCCGCTCCCAGAAACCATCCGGCAAGTAAACGCGACCGATCGTTCTACTTTCATCCTCCAGCCAGATGCGGCGCGTATGGTCCAATTTGGCGTAAGCCTCAAACAGGTCATTCTCGAATTGCTCCACGCTGGGTTGCTCGATTTCACCTAATGCTCCGAACGCCGAGCCTTTGTGATGCGCCAGCGCTTCCAGGTCGAGCACCTGCTCGCCAGCCTCGGCGAGGGCGTGCAGCACTTCCGTTTTGCCGGAGCCGGTGTAGCCGCCCAGCACGATGAGCGGCGCAGTTTGCTCTGTCAGAAAATCCTGCGCGTAACGCCGGTACGCTTTGTAGCCGCCTTTCAGCGTCAACACCTCAAAACCCGCCTGCCCCAGCAGCCAGCCCATGCTCTCACTGCGTTTGCCGCCGCGCCAGCAGTGCACAGCAATGGACTTGCCCGCTGCCAAGCGTTGAACTTCTTCGACGTACCAGCGCATTTTTTGACCTGCGAACTCCAAGCCTTTGAGCATCGCCAGCTCCGGACTTTCTTGTTTGTAAATTGTACCCACGATTGCCCGTTCTTCATTTGTAAACAATGGCAAGTTCACCGCTCCGGGAATATGCCCCTTGGCAAATTCCGCCGGCGTGCGCACGTCGAAGAGGGTGCGTTCGCTTCGC
>CAZFBU010000001.1:72568-91985 GCA_964517175.1 uncultured Saprospiraceae bacterium | reverse complement strand
GGTCGCTGTAACCAACCCGGTAGGCGATGTCGGTCAGCGAAAATTGCCCGGTTTGCATCAGCTCCAACGCCTTTAAAAAGCGGCGGATAGAGAGCCATTCTTTCGGCGACATGCCAGTCTCCGTCTGGAAATAGCGATGTACCGTCCGGGGGGCTTTTCCCAAACTGCCAGCCAGGTCACTGACCTGATAAGTCGGATTGTCGCGAAGCATTGTCAAAATCTTTGGCATAACGGACGGCTGCAATTCGGTACGACGCAATTTTTGCAGGAAAAAATCATCCAGGGTATGTTTCGTGCTCATTGCCGTTAAATTTTCGCCAACCCGGTCGTACAAAGCGCGTATTTCCTTGCCAATGCTTGCTTCCGCATCTATGGCTTGATTGGTAAATTCGGCAAGCGGAATCTTAAAAAAAGCATGAAATTGCCCGGGGCGGAAGATGATCCGGATGGCTACTGCACCCCAGTGCCGCAGCCTGGAATACACCGAACTGGGCGGATATATCTGCGCAAAAGGTAAGGTGACCACACCGCTCGGGGTTTCAGCGATGACGCGCTTACTGTAAGGAAAAGTGAAAACCAGTCCATTGATATGGGTTGGAAGTTGCTCGATTATCTCTTCTTCCTGCAGTTTGCCGGTATCTATCCATACGTAATGATGGATATAAGGCTGCAAAAAAGGGTGGGGTAGTAGTGTTTTGACTTCCATGCTGTATTTATTTTGAATCGGGTTTCTATTGTTAATGACAAGTTAGGGTCAATCACTGTATCAGAGAATCTTATACATTAGAGCAACATGAAATTTCCTCTCCAAATATCCGGTTTAGTTTTGTATGATTCTGGTATTATTGTTGCATGTAATGGTAAAATGGTTGCATGCACATCAAAAAAGCTATTCGCATCACAATGACTTTCGCCATTCACTTGGTGTCCTACCAAACTCCGCTTTGAATTTTTTGGTGAAATCGGCTGGGTCTCTGTAGCCCACACGGAAGGCGATTTCCTTGATCGAAAGGTCGGTCGTTCGCAATAACTTTTTGCTGTAGTGTACGCGAACGGCATGTATGAAGTCAGATGTCGAGCGTCCAGTCAGCGCCTTGAGCTTGCGGTGTATCTGTTGTCTGCCGAGGTTTGCATGAGCGCTGAGTTCCGTTACGCCAAAATTTTCGTCGCCGATATTAGCTTCAATGATCCGCTGTAACTTCTGGGCAAACGGGTGTTTACTTATCATTCCTGGACTGATTAAATAATTCATATCAAATGGTATTTGTGATCGTTTGATGGAACCAAAAATCTATATTGCCCGGGGGCATTTCTAACCGGACTTCATGAAACCAGCTTTGTGGTTCATATTTCAGATTCAAATATCAAGGAAAGCGGCACGAAGTGCATAGGATTATAGTTGCAAAAGCTGGTAAAATAGTTGCATCGAACATTTGCAGATGAGAAATTTGCACCAGCGGAGAGAGCCGGAAACTGAAGACTGGAGCGGGTTTCCGATGCGGCTAGATGTTACCTCTTACCTCACTCGGCAATTTCCCAAACTCCGCCTTGAATTTTCGGGTGAAATACGCAGGGTCTTTATAGCCAACCTGGTATGCTATTTCACTGACTGTGAGGTCGGTCGTTTGCAGCAATGCTCGTGATCGGTGCAGGCGTGTCTGGTGGATGAATTCGCCGGTTGCTTTGCCGGTCGTCGCTTTGAGCTTACGATGCACCTGCGATGGGCCGAGGTTTAGGGCTTTGCAAAGCGCTGAACCCCAGAAGTTTTCATCGCTGATATTCGCGAAGATAAGCTCCCGGGCGCGCTGCACAAACGGATCTGCTGGCGCGGGCACAGTCGGTGCATCTTGTTGGTAATAGGCTTGCAATTTTTGGCGCGATGCGATAAGATTGCGCACGCGGGTGCGGAGTTCCCGCTCATCGAAGGGTTTGGCGATGTAGTCATCCGCGCCGTAGGTCAGCCCCTCGATTTTAGCATCCTGATTTGCCAGTGCGGTCAACAGCACAACGGGGATGTGACTGGTCAGTTCGTGCGTTTTGAGTTGCCTGGTCAGTTCGAAACCGTCCATTTCCGGCATCATCACGTCGCTGAGGATGAGATCGGGAATCATTTTCTCCGCTTTCACAAAGCCATCTTTGCCATTTTTGGCATGTAGCAATTGATACTCATTGTGCAATAGTCTTTGCAATAAAAAAACAATATCCGAATTATCCTCGACGATCAGCACCAGAGGTTTTTCCGTTTTTTCATCGGCATCTGTCACAAGCTCCCCGGTATCGGCAGTATCTGCCAAATCCAGCGTTTTCAATACTTCCAGCCGCATTGCCTCCTGTGCGACCGGAAGCTGAACGGTGAATACCGTACCTTTGTCCACTTTGCTCGTCACAGAAATATTACCATTCATCAACTTCACCAGTTCTTTCGTCAGCGCCAGCCCAATGCCCGTGCCCTCGCTCGGACGATCAGACACCTGATAAAAGCGATCGAAAATATGCGGCAGGTGCGCTTCGCTGATGCCTGCACCCGTGTCGCTTACCTTTAGTTGCAACTGCCCGTTCTGCTTAGCTACCTGCAGCTTGATCTGCCCGCCCGTCGGCGTGAATTTGATCGCATTACTTAGCAGGTTCGTGACGATTTGCCGGATGCGCTCGGGGTCATAATCCATTACAATTTCTGCTTCCGAGGTTTTAAAGATTAACTCAATATCTTTCTGCTCCGCTGCCGAGTGGAAAGATTCCAATAAGTATTTCAGGTAGTAAATAATATCATCCTGTACAAGTTTTAGCTCCAGCTTGCCGACTTCCAGTTTGGTCAGGTCAAGAATTTGATTCACAATGCCCAACAGGTTCTCTCCGTTGCGCCGGATGACGGAGAGTCCGACTTTCATCATTTGCTGCGGATTGCGTGCGATTTCATTCACCATTCCGAGGATGATGGTGAGTGGCGTGCGCAGCTCGTGGGTGAAATTGGCAAAGAAGCGATTTTTCAGTCGATCTGTTTCTTCCAGGCTTTGCGCACGTAATTCCTGAAAGCGGAGGCGGTTGATGCGGATGCCGATGACCAATCCCATGAGGACGAATGTGCCTAAATATCCCCATTGTAGAACATCAAAATAATGGATTGTCCGGTTTGGCATTATTGGAATGAGCGATCCATATACATGCGTTACAACTAAGGGTAAAGTTGCAATCAAAAAAAACAAGGCATCAGGCTTTCTTTTTAAAGTTGCCCAGATACTAGCTGATAGTACAAATAAAATAGCGAGAATGTACAAAAAGCGACGTGACCGCATTACATAGATTAAGATATAACGTATGTCTACGGTGATGAATGCAAATTTTAATTGAGCAAATAGCATCACTACTGCAAAAAATATGATAAGTAGATTAATATACAGTTCAATATGCTTGACAGCATCTGAAAGTTTCAAAACACGACTGGTAATTTTCAATAGCCCGCCAACAATCAGAATACTGCCAATGGTGGCGAAAAGGCCAAGAATATTGGGCGTATCGTACAAAAAATAAAAAACATTAAACTCTAGCCTGCCCATTGATTCCGCCGCAGCGTAAAATACCAGACCCGTCAGATAAACTGAAAGATATAATATTGAGCGATCTTTAGTGATGAAAAATAATATCAAAAAGATGAAAAATTGAATAGCGCATATGCCAAAAAAAAAGCCTGTTTGCCAGCTTTCTATGGGAAGGGCATATAATAATTCTTCCTTATTGACATGTTGCAGTATAGGGTCGAGATAAATCGTTGGGATGCTAAATTCAAAATGGGAAGGCGATGTTTGTAAACGCAAATATATATCGGTTGTATCTGTGGTAGAGGTCAAGACCTTGAATACAGGCAACCAGATCGGTATGTCTTTCGATTTAAGTTTTGCTGAATAGCCGATGGCTTTTTTTACATACGCACCAGTTAAATCGGGCTTATATACTTCTATATCAATAAAATCCGCATTTTTTGCGAAAAACCATAATTCTTCTGAATAGTTGGAGGGGGCAATTCTCAATCGCATCCAATAGATAGACTTTCGATCATCTGTCCTGTAATTTCCAGGACGGACAAATGAGCACATCTGCTCCCAGTTCTGACTGATTTCATCAAAAGAAAGCGTGTGATCTGGGTCTTTTACATATTCTAGCGTACTGAAAACAGAATTAAAAGTAAAAGGAGCATGAATATCTTTACCTAAAAAGGAATCTGGTGGCAAAAAAACAGTTTCTTCGTAAAGCGAATTTGAATCAATAAACCGTAGGGTTATTGCTCTTGGTGGAGGTATCGCGGTTGAATTTTTTAAACGGAGGAAGATGTTTTTTACTTCGTGTCTATCCAAAGTCACTTCAAATAGATTAAAAACATTACGAACTGTTTTTTCCGGTGGACGGATACCAAACCCTGTTCGTTTATGTAAAATTGTGTCATTCTGTTGCTGAATGTAAATATCTATTTGTTCCCAACCACCTTCGTTAAACCATTCATGATTATTTACACTAAATAGATACCGCCCGGATGAATCAGCGCTACCGACGAGCGTCGCTTTTACCCAGTAAACACTTTTCCGATTTAGACGATCTCGGCTGTAATTGGGCGAAAAAGCATCGGAATTTTTTACTTCATGGAAAGCGAGTGTATCTGTCTTATCTTCAAGGATTTGCAGCTCATTGTACATATCTATATAGCGAGAGAGTGTCCTCGGGGCAGTTTGCCAGTTGATGGCGCTGTCTATATGCCAGGTTGGCTGCGCTTGCAGCAACGACGACGCCATTACACACAGCACTATCAAAACCGGGCGAATCGGGTTATTCAATTTCATAGCTGGCTTTGTGCATAAAAATTACACGATAAAGCTAGGAAATATGTATTAATATTTTGGCAGAAGTATGTTAATTTTTTGTATTCAACATGCACCTTTTTTCCAGAAATGGGATTCCTTTACCAATACTTCGTATCGCGCTTGCCTTCGAGGTAATCGACATAGGGCACATCGCCCAGCCGGAATTTGATGGGGAACTTCGCCGCCTGCTCCAGCTTTACTTCTATTTTGCAAAAAAATGGCAGATGCTCGTACGTGTGAAGATTTGGAATGTCCGTTTGGAGAAGATAGGAGGAAAGGAAGGGGGGAATATTGGAGGATGGGATTTGGCTGAAAGGTTGATATATCTGCCTTTGCCGGAAGGTTGATAAGTTGATAAGGGAAACGGCTGGTTGGGAAATTGAGTTGACGTTTCCTAACGCTCGTTTGATTTCCGGAATGGACTGACTGCTCATCTGCGCATTCGCCGAAAAGGCAAATAACCCGCAAACAATCAATAAGTTACAAAAATTCTTCTTCCGAATTCCCAGTCCCCACTTCCGAGTTTTCTTTGCTGCCTTCATACATTTCATATCCCTGAAATTTACATTCTAATGCGCCATTGTACAAAGTAATCCGCCGGGAGGGTCGCAAGCCAATGAATTTCATCGCTTCCATATTCGACGAAATGATCCAGGCTTCGTAGCCCGCAAATTGCTGCTTCAGCACATCGCCAATCATTTTGTAAAATTCGTCAATCTCCTGCTGCTCCAGGCGCTCATCGTACGGCGGATTCATAAGGATAACACCCGGCGGAGGCGGTGGTTCGAGTTTTTCAAATGCCGAACGCGCTACCTTGATGTGCGAACTATCGAGATAAGCCGAAAAAATATTCTGCTCGGTAATGCGCACCGCGCGCCGGTCTTTGTCGAAACCAACAATTTCGCATTGCTGTGGATGTATGTTGGCTTTCGCCTGCTCGATCACATCCGCCCAGAGTTTCGCATCGTAATTGTTCCATCGGGTAAAACCGAAGGTTTCCTTGCGATGCAACTGCGGTGGAATGTTATTCGCGATCAACGCCGCCTCGATCAGCAGCGTACCCGAGCCGCACATGGGATCCACGAACGTAGAATCGCCCCGCCAGCCGGAAAGTAAAATCATGCCTGCTGCCAGCACCTCGTTGAGCGGCGCTTCGAGTGTATTGGCGCGGTAACCGCGTTTGTGCAGCGAATCGCCCGAACTATCGAGCGAGAGCGAGCATTTGTCTTCGTTGATGTGAAGGTTGATGCGCAAGTGCGGATAATCCACGTTTACGTCCGGGCGTCGCCCCGTTTTTTGCCGAAAATAGTCCGCTACGGCATCTTTAACCTTGAGGGCTGCGTATTTGGAGTGCCGGAAAATACCGGACGTCGCCGTTGCGTCGATGGCAAAGGTTTGGTCCACATCCAGATAGTCCAGCCATTCAATTCGACGAATTTTTTTGTACAATTCTTCTGGGGTCTTGGCAATGAAATCCTTCATGTGCACCAGCACCCGCAGCGCTGTGTGCAATTCCAGATTGGCACGATAGAGCAGGCGCTTATCCCCTTCAAAAGAAACGGCTCGCTTGAGCAACTGCACATCCGCCCCGCCCAGGTCGCGTATTTCCTGAGCCAGCACTTCCTCCAGACCATGCAGCGTTTTGACGATTATCTTCACAGTAATGATATTTCCGCAAAGGTACAAAAATTATCATGGCTACCGGCCTGTGGTTTCTTCGCAAAATACTGATATTTCGTTGTGGAAAATTTTTACATCTAATAATCGCTACATCCGGGTGTTTATTTTTCAGCCTGGAATAGTTTTGCAACAAACGTCTCCAGTTCCTCGCCGTGTAGTTCTTTGGCGATGATGTTTTTCTCTCTATCCAGAATGAAGGTGCTGGGGAGCGACTGCACGCCAAACATTTTTGCCGTTTTCGATTTACTCGCTCTTTGCAATTCAGAAATATTGATCCAGACCAGTTCATCCGTTTCTATTGCTTCAAGCCATCTTTTCCTATCCGTATCAACGGAAAAACTGATAATTTGCAACCCTTTTCCACTAAAATTTGTGTGGATGTTTTTCAGGGTTGTGCGGTTTTCCAGGCGGCAGGGGCTGCACCAGGATGCCCAAAAGTCTATTAAAAAATATTCAGCGCTGTCCTTTTGCAGGTTGAATGTTGCTCCTTTATGGGTTTCTGCTATTATATTATCTATTTTAATCTCCTTCGACACATTTGAAGTCTCAAGGATGGTTCTGAATTGAGTGTAATAATGATCGTCAGGATTAATTTTTTCCAGTAAGCTTTTGTAATAATCAAGGTTTGTATAAAAATCCGGGAGTGCATGATAATGGGCGCCCATGATGTAAACTACCGGATGATAATGATCCATCTCCAGAAAGGAAGCTATTTCTTTTTGTACGCCTTTATGAATTTTGATTTGTTCATCTTTAAACAACGACAGCAAGGAGTCCCTTGCAACCAGAGGCAAGTTAGGAAACGTTTCCAGCAGAGGGATAAACCGATCCTGGCTTTTTCGGAGCGGCGCATTCAGCGCGGCCAGCTTTTGCAGATGCATACCCGGCAGGCTCCCCTCCACTTCATACGTCCCCAAAAGGTCTTCCGCATCGGCTCTCAGCGTAATCTTCGATTGTTTATCCAATAGCAAAAACAAATGATTGGTCTTTTTCCCCGAATGCGTCATCATACCCCCGTTTTTCGCGCCTTTGGGCACAAAGTTTAGCCGATAAATCCTCGCTTCCGACGACACATTCGCTGCGGAAAAAGCAAACCTGCCTTCTCGGTCGATATGCGCCGTGTCAACAATTAATGCTTCGGAACCATTAAATAAATCATCGATATGATTGATTTCCAGTAAAAACAGCGTGTCACTCCAGGAATTATCAGCAATCTCGCCTCGCAAAACCCAGTTTGCCTCTGTTTGGGCAAAGCAGTTGAGTACAAAGAAACAAGCCAAGCAAATAAATAAGCTTATTCTCTTCATGAAAGTAGCTTTTAAAAAATGTAATATTAAAAACGTCCGGTAGATTCAAATTGCAGGGCATCTTGACCCTTAAAAGGTACATACATTCATATACTTATTTTATTGGATCATCACAAAGCGTACATTCTGCATTATAGCAGTCTCGACACGTAGAGGATTGGCTACTACCCCCGCAGGAGCAGGAAGCGCTGGCTGTACCACAATTCCAATCACAGAAAGAACACTGCTTACAACTACAGGAGCAGGTTCCGGTGGCGTTTGCCAGGGCTTCTTCATTATCGAAAATAACAGAAGTAATACCGATTCCGTGAATAGTTGGTTTTAGTTCCGGTACTCTGTTTTCAAAGCCTTCTATGATAAACAGATAATTCTTCCCATTTTGAATATCTTGTACCACCAAGTTATCTCCCAGATAAATAGTTCTGCCATTGGCTATGGCTTCCGGGAGATCAATTTTCCCCACATCCATTTTGTATTGAAACTGGTATTTTCTGTATATATCTTCCCCGGTAACAAATAGAACGAGCTTGCATTCCTCGTCTTCCGCTTCTACATATTGCGCTATACGAATATCTCCGGGTATGATAATTGCTCGATGTTCAGGGCTATGTTCCGGTATGGGTTTGTTGTATTCATTTACGGCATGGGTAAAGTCAATTGATTCCGACAATTCCACGACCGTCTCATCCGTGCAACCAGGTATTGCAAATTGTAATGCGAAACAAAAAAACGTCAACATTGTTAAAAAGAGTAATTTTTTCATGTCAAACACATTTTAAAATTACAAAATCGGTTTACTCGTAAATCGCGCAATTCGCAATTGTAAAGTTAAAGCAACGCCAAATAAAACACAAATGCCATTTCCGATTATTTCCGATTATTTCCGATTATTTCTTATTCGGTATAATTAAAGATGTAAGGAATACCTGCATAATCGAAAATGAGTTGCTGGTGGGCTGGTGAGAGGCGTCCACGTTTTGGAATTTTGTCTTTGAAATTTTCTGAGGTAAGCATATTGTAAAGCGTGCGCGTGGTGATGCCGAGTATCTGCGCAACCTCTTTGCGGGTGCGATACCCATTTATGACTACGATAGGGGGTTCTTGCATATTTTTAATAGTTTTTTGGCGTTACTGGTGTAAAAGTACCTGGTTATCACTTTACAAAAGTGGATTTACTAAAAAAATTAACACCCCGAACCTGCGCTGGTCCATAACCAACATAATATTTTCTCGCTTTTGATATCTATGATTTCAGTATGCACGCGCGCGCTGTGGCCCTGCCCTACTCCTCCGTCGCAATCGGGCGATCCTGCCGCGACCATTCACTCCAGGAACCGACATAGAGCTTGGGAATTTCCATGCCTGCCTGCGCCATCGCCAGCAATGTGTGGCAAGCCGTCACGCCGGAACCGCAGTGCACTACAATATTCCGGACGTCGTATTTACCGACGGCTTCACTATATTTAGCCTGAAGCTGCTCCGGAGGAAGGAAGTTGCCGTTGGCATCAAGGTTGCTGGCAAAAGGAATGTTGACCGCGCCGGGAATGTGCCCCGCCACCAGATCAATCGGCTCGAACGCGCCCGCGTAACGTCCGGGCTCGCGCACATCAATGACCACAGCATCCGCTGCCTGCGCCGCCTGCGCTACTTCGTCGATCGTAGCAATGGGCAACTGCCAGCCCTCGGTTGGGTATGGCGACTGGGGTGTTGCTTTTACAGGCTCCGAACTAGTCGAAAAACCTGCCGCTACCGCAGCCTGGTAACCGCCATCAAGCACCTGCACACGCTCGTGCCCCAGTGCGCGGAGCATCCACCAGAAGCGCGCGGCGGCAATAGCGCCGTTTTTATCATCATAAACAACGACGTGGCTGTCGGGTGTAATGCCGAGTTGCCCCAGCAGTTCCGCAAACTTCGCTGCCGGTGGCAACGGATGCCGTCCGCCCCGGGCAGCATCAGCGCTTTTCTCGGAGAGTTGCGTTTCCAGATCGACCCACTGCGCCCCTTTGAGGTGGGCGGTCTGATAATTGGCACGGGCATCGACACCGGAGCGGGTATCGATGAGGATGAGATTGGAATCGGATTGCAAATCGAGCAAGGTTGCCGGGCTGATGATCGGTTTCATGTGTTGAGTTTGGATGGTAACGAAATTCGGCAATTAAATTAGCCAACTTTCCATTGCCACCCAAATATTAAGTGTGGTTCTTTGCTGAACCTTTCAACCCTTCAACCTTCCCGCCAGAGGCGGATACTTCAACCCTAAACCTTCTCCTTCATCTGCTGCCGCAGCCGCTCCTGATCGCTGATGCGAATTTGCAGATCGCGAATATAATTGCGGGCTTTTTTGTTGTTGAAATCGGTGTAAGCGCGTTGCGCCCATTCCAAAGCGGAGTCGAGCAGGCCCTTGCGTTCATTGGCGACTGCCATGTTGAAGGCGGCACGACCGGCGGTTTTTTCATCGGCCTGGCGGATCACACTTTGCCATATCTGCGCCGCTTCTTCCCATTGATCGGCTCGCGCAAAACGGGCAGCGCGGGCCATATCCGCATCAAATTGCTTTTTGCCGGAATCGTAAAACGGTCGGTTCACCGTAATCCAAACCGGAGCAATACGCATGCCGTACTGCGCGCCGGCGTCGAAGCTTACCGTACGGGTGATGGAAGTTTGGTCCAGGAGGCGACGCAGCGCCCGGTCGCGCGTTTCGGCAGTTGCCTGGTCGCGGGCATTCTGAATAACCGTAAACTCATCCTGAATCACGCGGGTTTTTGGATCATAAAAGCGCCAGCCAATACGAACGGTCATCGCAAGCCTGGCTTCGTAGTTGACTTCCGTGTATTCATTGCCCTCCTTGTCTTTTTTCTTGGTTCTTCTTTCGTCGTACGACACGCTGTTATCCGAATCAAAAGTTTCAATCGTCACCAGAGCATCGCCATCGTAGTCGCGGCAAATTTGCTCTACTTCACTCCAGGGCAGGGGCGCGGCGAAGCTGTTACCCCCTCGGCTGCCGATCATTTCAATACCAGTGTGTTTTACGTTGAAACGAGGCGTTCGGGTCAGCGCACTGGTTAAGCCTTCGAGTGCAAAACGCCTGCCCTGGCGGTCTTGCCCGATATTCTCGCCGGTGATGAGTCCTTCGAGGAAGTTTTCAAAACCTTTTTCCGGTTTGCTCCGATCGAGCGTGACGATGGTTTGAATGTGATCGGGAACGGTCATTTCCGCGGGTTGCAGCACTTGAAGCGGCGTTGTTGATTTGCAGGACGCCAACAAAAGTATGGCAAAAAAAGAAAAAACCAATACTGCATTTGTCTTCATCGGGATGTGACTTTTTTATTATTTTCCGTATAAATAAATATCGGCGAATTTCCAAATACCGTTTTGGATGATACCCGCCGGTTCGTGGCGCAAAAGTGACCTTATTTTGCTTACCGCGAAAGTACCACTTTAACAAATTTATACAAAACCCTGGAAAATGGCAATCAATTGGCACGAAGTACCGCTCGTACGGCTTGTTTTACCGTTTATCGCCGGTATTTTACTGGCGATTTTTACCCAATGGCAACCCTCCGTTGAAATACTGACAATTGGCTTGTTGGTTCTCATCGGCGTATTATTCTACCTCAACAGCGCCCGCAATCGCTGGCAGTGGCGCTGGCTTTATGGCTTGACGGTCAGCGTGCTGATGGTATGGCTGGGCTGGCAGGTTACGCATTTGCAAGATGAATTGCGCCATGTCGATCATTTTCAAACAAAGCTCGCAAAACAAAATATCATCGTCGGAAAAATTTACGAAATAGGACCGACCAGCACCGGCAAAGCGCGGGTGAATCTGGCGGTGGAAGCGATCGGCTCGCCGGATGGTGCATTACAAACAACCCACGGTAACCTGCTGGCATATCTCGATAGCGCTGCCCTGGCGGCGCTGAATTATGGTGACCGAATTTCTTTGTTAGGAAATATCAATCGCATTGAATCGCCCAAAAATCCCAACGCATTCGACTACGCCCGGTACATGCATTTCAAAAATGTGCACTATCAGGCTTTTGTACGCAACGGTGACTGGCAGTTTCTGGAACCGGCAAATCGCTACAACTTGCTGGTCATCGCCGACCGCTTGCGGGATCGCTGTATCGACATTTTGAAACAACATTTCCCAACGGAAAATGAACTGGCGGTGGCTTCGGCGCTGATCCTGGGCTACCGCGGCGAGATCACCGAGGAAGTCCGAAATGCCTACGCGAACACCGGCGCCATGCACGTGCTGGCGGTGTCGGGTTTGCACGTCGGATTTGTTTACCTGGGTATCAGCTTTTTGCTGGGCTTGGTGCGCACAAAATGGCGGCACTGGAAACTAGCGAAAACCCTGCTGGAAATTGCCGCGATCTGGAGCTTCGCGCTGCTCACCGGGGCATCGCCCTCGGTGCTGCGAGCATCAACGATGTTCAGCTTTATTATTTTTGGTAAATACATTCAGGGACATACGAATATTTACAATACCCTGGCGGCTTCGGCTTTTTTCCTGCTTTGTTGGAATCCGTATTTTCTGCTGGACGTTGGTTTTCAATTATCGTATCTGGCGGTACTGGGCATCGTATATTTCCAACCAAAGATTTATAAGCTGCTGCATATCAACAACAAAATTGGCGATTACGCCTGGAAACTGGTGGCCGTGTCGCTGGCAGCGCAGATTAGTACGCTGCCCATCAGTTTGTATTATTTTCATCAATTTCCGATGTATTTTTGGCTGTCGGGGCTAGTCGTCGTGCCGGTGGCAGTCGTCATTTTGTGCGGCGGATTTTTATTGTTTATCACAAATGCGATTCCCGGCTGGAGTTGGCTGCTGGGTAAGGCGCTCTGGAGCATTATCGCATTAGTGAATAAAGCCATTTTCATGATACAGCAGATGCCGGGCAGTACGGTGAAAGGCATCTGGATTGGGTTTGGCGCGGTGCTTTTGCTGTATGTGCTGATTATGATGGTTGTGATGGCCATCGAATCGCGGCAATTCAAGTGGCTGCTGGCGGGATTGAGTTTTTTCGTCATGTTTGGTTTGCTAAATGCAATCAACCAATGGCAAGTATTGCAACAACAGGAACTGGTAGTTTATAGCATTTCGCGGCATAGTGCGATCGACTTTTTTGATGGTCAAAAATTGGTTTCCATTGCTGATGCAGACGAGCGAACGCTGAATTTTGCCGCTCAGAATCACCGCTGGTCGCAGCGGGTGCGCGAGATGGAGCAATTGCCAATGCCCAACGGACTTGCTGTTTATCGTTTCGGACAAGTGCATCTGGCAGTTATAAATGGCGAATCCGATTCAAATTTCAAAGAAAAAATCCCCGTCGATTACGTGCTCATTCGCGGCAACCCCTGGGGCACGCTGGCGGAGTTGATCGAGCCACTCGATTGTAAGCGCGTCATTTTCGATACCTCAAATTATCCGGGAAATATTGCCAAATGGCGGGAAGAAGCGGCGTTATCAGGATTGGAAGTAGTGGATGTGCAGACATCCGGTGCCATTCAATTCAACCTGGCAATCAATACCTTTTAACCCCAAAACTTCAATGGTCGTCTAAAAATATTTGTGATTCGTTGTAACCTGTGGTATATTTCGCATCGTCTTTTTGCTAAAGTCATCAGACGCGATATGAAAATCAAAGACCTTAAACTAAAACCCGCAGAACTCATCCCGCAATTCGTGCACACACTACGCTCGCACCATCGGGCGGTGCGCTTTACCCGAAAGCATAAGCTTTGGGAGGGCTTCTGGAAGTACGGCTGGGTGTCGAAGTTGCTCATTCTCGCCGGTATATTCATTGGGCTGAAATTCTTCAGCATTTTCATGAAATGGATCAACCAGTTTCGTGCAACGGATGCCGACGAGATGATGTTTGCCATATCGGGTATGTTTACCGATATGTTCAATTCCGGCTACGCGGAGCTATTCAGCGGTAGCACAAAGTACCTGATGCTGGTACTTCTGGAAGTCATTATCTTCCATATGTGTCGCAAAACGCTGGAAATTTTGCATGGCAAATACGAGGCGGCGCTCGGCTTTAAGGATTTCGTTAAGGCGCAAGTCCGAATGCTCAAAGTCGGGCTTTATTCCTGGATTCTGGAGATCGTCATCTCCGCGTTGGTCGGCGTAGGCTTGGGCATTTTCAGCATTGGTTTTTTGAAAGATGGCATGGTTTTTCTGGCACAATGCTACTTTTTTGGCTGGGTGGTCGTGGACAACTACAACGAGCAATTTGGTCTTTCCATCAGTGATAGTTTAAAATATACGCTCCAATACGCCGGCGTGGCGTTGGCGGTGGGTGCCGTGCTGTATGTCGTTATGTTAATTCCGGTAGCTGGCACCATACTGGGACCACTTATGGCAGCTGTAACCGCTACAATGGTGATGTATGAATTGTCCGATTTGCACTTGCGCCCGGAACCCGCAGAACCCGACGAACCATTGAGTGAAACGGTGTAGTTTGGAATACCATTTTCAAGGTCCTACCACAATTAAGTAAATGGACAATTTTATTTTTCTATTTGACAGGATTAATGCCGTAGGCATGACTATGTCACATGATTGACAAGATGTCGTAAATCGAAGATTTACGGCATCCTGAATCCTGAAAATCCCGCGGCGTAGCCGTGCCTTTGGCATAAATCCCTGCCTGCCGGCAGGCTGTCTATTCATTGACAATTCAATTCTGTCCATCTACTTAACAGGAGTGCTGATTGTATTCGGATTTTAATTGGGAATTAATTAATAAGGAATGAAGCACTTGTCGTGGCGATGGCCCGGCAAATCAGTGTTCGACGGAGGAGTTTGATTTGCCTAGACTTTTTTGGTTACTTTTTGGGGCAATGCCAAAAAGTGACAAGCACACAAGAGTAAAAGCCAAAAATCACGCGGTTGAAACAGTCACCTATGAATAGGACGTCTTCTTACGAAATGAGAAAAAAAATGGTTTAAAGTAAGTGCTTATTTCTTCAACACATACACCAGCACAAACGAGCCAATCATCTGATAATGAATGCGAAAAGATTCGTCGTAATTGTTTTTCACAACGCGCCCCTCGCAGTATCCGCATTCCAGATCAAATTTAAACGGCTCTACCTGAATGTGCGTGCAAAAGTCCAGCTCCCGCCGACCGTAAGCCTTGTACAAGGATTCCTTCGCGCCCCAATATACGTGCAAATGCTCCATGCGCGTATCGTCCTCCAGGCTGTCCAGTTCCTCCGGGCGCATGACGCGATGCGCAATGCGATCGATCTTGGGCACCAGTTTTTGAATGTCAATACCGCAAACCGGCCTGGCGATGATCGCTGCCGCCAAACCGTGCGAATGGCTCAGCGAAATAAACAGTGGCAGGTGCGCCAGGTGCGGCTTCCCGAATTCATCTTTCGTCAGTGCGCCGGATGTGCTGCCCAGCATTTCACTCATCAGATAGCGCGACGACAGCCACTCCAGGCGGCGGTGCCCTTTGATGTTTGCCAATTGCTTTTGCTCGGCATCATTCAGCGGCAAGCGCTCCAGAAACCACGCCTCGGGTTCGGTGATGTCCCAGATGCCGATCTCAAAATCCGGCGGATTATTTTTTTTGTAAAACATTGCCATTGGCAATCGTGTATTTTGTTTATAAAACAACCAAAGGTAAGGATTAACTGTTTTTTGAATAACGTTTGAACACGATGTCGAAGTTTAAAATCAATAAAATCGCTCAGCTGACCGGTCATAATGCGTCTATTTTTGCATTAGAACCTGAACCGGATGCACAATACGTGCTCTCAGGCGCCGGTGATGGCTGGGTGGTACGCTGGAATCTCGACGAACCTGAATTGGGACGTGTTATTGCCAAAGTAGAGACCCAGATTTTTTCGCTCCTGAATTTACCCGAATTGAGGAAAGTGGTCGTTGGCAATATGAACGGCGGAGTGCACTGGGTTGAGCTGGACAATCCCGACAACACCCGGAACATCGCGCACCATGAGAAAGGCGTTTTTGACATCAAACGCATTGGCGACCACGTGCTGACAGTGGGCGGCGGTGGCAAACTCACCCGCTGGTCGGTAACCGAGGCGCGTTCGCTGGAGAGCCTCCACCTGAGCAATCAAAGTCTGCGCTGCATCGACTACAGCCCACAGCGCAACGAGATTGCCATTGGTTCCAGTGATAACAACATTTACCTGCTCGATGCCAATTCGCTGGAGATCAAATGCACGTTCGAGCAGGCACACGAAAACTCAGTTTTTACCGTAAAATACAGCCCGGACGGCAGCTACCTGCTCAGCGGCGCTCGCGATGCCCACCTGAAAGCCTGGGACCTGGCGGTTTACAAGGAAATCTTTTCACAGCCGGCGCATTGGTTCACCATCAACAAAATCGCCTTTCATCCGGAGGGCAAGTGGTTTGCTACCGGCAGCCGCGACAAGACCATCAAGATTTGGGATGCCGAAAACTTCGAACTGCTAAAAGTCATCGAAACCATTCGCGACAAAGGGCACATCAATTCTGTCAACAACCTGCTCTGGTCGGCGCACAAGGATTACCTGCTTTCCTGCGGCGATGATCGAAGCATTATTGCGTGGGAGGTTGGCGCTTGATTTTAACTGGAACTTTTTACATTAGCGACCAGCAAATATAGTACTTTTACTTGAAAATGGCAGGCAAAGAACGAGAATGAGTTAGGGTTTTATCATTTACTGTTTTCGGCATTTTTTTTCTCTTTGTTCTGTTTCGGTTCCAATATATGCTCAATTCCCCATTTGCTAAGTTCTCGAAAAACAGGTCTCAGACTTTCTCCTTTTCCAGTCAGGCTATAAATTACTTTGGGTGGTACTTCCGCAAATACCTTGCGGTCTATCAGCCCATCTTTTTCAAGTTCCCGCAATTGCTTGGTCATCATTCGCTTGCTGCAATCGGGAATCATTCTTTGAAGTTGTCCGAACCTGTTTACATCGACTGAAATGAAATAAAGAATTAAAGGTTTCCATTTCCCTCCAAAGACTTTCAAAGTACTGCTGACCGGGCATCCACCATATTTTTTTACTTGATCGACCATACTGTCGAAACGTTTGGAATTTATTTCTACTTTTTTCATCATTTAACTCATTGATTATCAATTTTAGTTACAAAATTGTAACTAATACACATAAATGTAACTAGTTGCAAATATAAATATTAGTATTGAAATTTGCAACTTACAATACTTAAACACATAAAAATATGAGACAAATCATTATGTCTTTTGCTTGTTTGGCTTTAATAACAAGCTGTGGAACCAACAAGAATATGAATCCATCAAAAAATAATAACATGAATCCAATTTTTGAAATTGCAATTAATCAATCGAAAGGAGGTCAGCACCAAACCTTTCTGGACACGAGAGCTAAATTTGTGGAAGTACTCGGCAAAGAAGATGCAACACTAAATGAAGGGAAATGGAAACCTTTTTTCACGGTTGCTCCCGATTTGAATCTCGACAATATTCTTATCGGAATGACCCACTGGACTTCTATGGAGGGGTTTGGCGAAGCAGCTGGGCGATTGATGCCGCAACAGGTAGCGATAGACTATTTTTCGAGTTTCAACCCATTGGCATACGCACTTTTGGAACCGGTTGATGGTAAACCATTTGATATGGAAAGTATTAAAAACGAAGGAAATGTAGTTGAATTTGCCATCCGAAAGGGTAAAACAGCAGATGCTTTTGGAAAAAAACGGGACGCCTTTTTTAATTCTTTGAATGACTATGATGGGTACAAATTTGCCAGAGAGTTTAGGGTTTATAAACTAAACGAACAAGGAATTCCAAACCTGGCTGAAAATACGCAGGCGGTGATTATCGTTTGGGGAAATGCCGAAAAATTCCAATCGGCCGCTCAGCCAATTTTTGGCTCGGAGGCATATCAGGCGTTTGCCGCAAACCTGGATGTCGAAACTTATTTTGCGACTTCTCCAGTCCGATAAATTCCAAAAAACAATTATCCGTAAAAGCAGTCAAGCATACGATTTTGACTGCTTTTTTTCTTTTTATTATTGTGCATCATCTGACATTTCCTATCAATCTTCGATAAAATCGAGCCAAGCTTCGAGTTTGTTTGACTTTGCGCGCGAATTTTCCGAATTTGCAAGTTAGAACACTAAATTGCCATGATGCCAAAAGGTCACCCATTATTGTTGCTGGCTTTGCTGGTCGGTTTTCTTGCCTGCGATGCTCCGCAGCGCGATTCGCTCGCTGCGAAAGCATTTTTCACCTCTTCCAAAGATAATGAACTGCCCACCCGCGATGAACTCATGGATGCCTTCCGCGCCAGGCGGGAAATTCTGATCGTCTATGGCAGCCTCGACAAGGACATTGTTGCGGCTTATGCCGAACTGGTGGAGCAAATGAACATTCGCAACCGGGGCGTGACGATCGAGATCAAACCCTGCAGCGAGGTAACCTCGGAGGACTGGCAAAACAAAGCCATTGTGCTCATCGGTACCCAGCATTCCAATTCGGTGCTGCGCAAGGTGATGGACGGTATCCCCTTTCGCCTGAGCGATGAAGGCATCGTATTTGACGGGAGGCAGTTTCCTTCGGAAAAAACGGTGGGCGTGTTGTCCTTCTATCCGAATCCGCTCAAACCGATGATGCCGCTCAGCCTCCTGACCGCCGCAACGGATCAGCTCATTCTGAATTTTTTACAAACAAAACGCACCGAAGACTGGCGTTTTTTTGGCTGGTCGAGCTGGAATTACGAGTTTTACGAAGACAATCAGCGCGTGCTAATGGGCATGTTTAATCCAAAAACCTGGGCAATGGATAAACGCATTCACTTTGATTTCTCCGGTGCACAGACGCCGATGGCAGAGACCGAAAATTTCCGGCTTTTTTCCCCGCAAACCGGCGATCGCCGGGCTGTGCGCGAGCTGTCGCAAAAGGTGCAGGCAATAGCTGATGCCATTCGCGATTTTATTGATCCAAAGGCGACGCTTCCGGTCATCAATTTTCATCTCTACGCTTCCGCTGAGGAGAAGGGGCTGATACTCAACAACTCCGATCAATCGAATGTCGATTTTCAGGCGAATGCGGTGCACACGGTTTTCAATGATGCTTATCGCGAAAATTTGATTGGCAAAGAAAATAAACTGTTTATCCGGCATCTGTTAGGCGAACCTAAAGTCAAAGCACTGGAGCAAGGACTGGCGATCCATTTCACCGATCAATGGCAATTCAAAGGCTACTCATACTGGGCATCGCGTTTATTTGCGTCTGACAATATGCTGGCGCTGAGCGATCTGCTCGATAACGAGCTGCTGACGGAAGAGTCGCCGCTGGTGACGGGATGCCTGGCTGCCAGTTTCACTGACTTCCTGCTGGCGAAATGGGGTAAGGAATCGTTTTTACAAAAATATCCGACTTGGTCGCCCGAGGCGCAGGAAATTGTTGCGCTGGAGCGCGAATGGCACGCCTACTTGCAACAACAAGTCGCTGGTATTCAGTTTGATCGATCAAATTCAAAAGAACTGCCTTACCTAAAAGGCTTCAACTTTGCCCACGAGGGTTACGCGATTTACAATGGCTACATGTCCAAATTAGCGAC
>CAZFBU010000001.1:26417-72468 GCA_964517175.1 uncultured Saprospiraceae bacterium | reverse complement strand
CAGGACTGGCGCGACCTGGTCGCTAAAATCCGGGGTTTGTACGGTGGTAAACTGACCTACGCTGCAAACTGGGGTTCCGAATTTGAAAAATTCCCGTTTGCCGATGCGCTGGACTACCTCGGCGTGGATTGCTACTACCCACTGAGCAAAAACCCGGATGCGACGAAAGCCGAGCTGCAGGCTGGTTTTGCCGACATTCTGACCAAACTGGAAGCCAAGCAACGCGAATCCGACAAGCCGTTGATTTTCACCGAAATCGGTTTTCGCAGTACCCATGCCCCCTGGATGCAGCCGCACGAACCGAGTAGCCGCGACGACGGCAATCAGTACAATGGCGCACACCAGGAGCGCTGCTACGACGTCGTGCTCGAAGCCATCCACGACAAGCCCTGGATCAAAGGTATTTTCTGGTGGAAATTCCCATCCTATGTCGAGCATCGCGAAGATAACAACGACGACTTTACGCCAAATCGGAAGCCGGCGGAAAAGGTTATCAGGCAATGGTTTGCTAAAATGCCTTGAAATCGTAACTTCGCGCTCTGGTAAATTGCTAATCGTTAATTGAGCATTACCGTTTGCAAAGACAATTAACAATCAGCAATCAACAATTTTGCAATTATGATTTTAAGTGATAAAAAGATACTGGCAGCCATTGAGCGCGACGAGATCGTAATCGAACCTTTTGACCGTTCCTGTCTGGGCACCAATTCGTACGACGTGCACCTCGGCAAGTGGCTCGCTACCTACAAAAACGAAGTGCTGGACGCGCGCGCGCACAACGAAATCACGCATTTTGAAATCCCGGCGGAGGGCTACGTGCTCCAGCCGAATGTGCTCTATCTCGGCGTCACGCAGGAATATACCGAAACCCACGCGACGGTGCCTTTCCTGGAGGGCAAGTCGAGCGTCGGGCGGCTGGGCATCGACATTCACGCCACGGCGGGCAAGGGCGACGTCGGCTTTTGCAATCACTGGACGCTGGAAATCTCCGTGAGCATGCCGGTGCGCATCTATGCGGGCATGCCCATCGGGCAGCTCATTTACTTCCGCGTGGACGGCGACATCGAGAATTATTACAACAAAAAGAAAAGCGCCAAGTACAACACCCGCACCGATAAGCCTGTGGAGAGCATGATGTGGCGGAATAAGTTTTAACGTAGCGATGCCTTCAGGCGGCGAATTTCAACGATATTACGTAATTTTAGCCATCAACCAGGTTAACTGGCTATCGACTAAAAATATAACACCATGGGACTTTTCTCTTTCCTCAAAGAAGTAGGCGAACGGGTGATGGAAGATCAAAAAACCGCACCACCCAAGCCAACCAAAAGCAAAGATCAACCTAAGCCGCAGCCCAAAACTGAACCCGAACTGCCGCCGCTGCAAGTGGATCAACTTACGCACCTCATCAAGGGCTTAGGCACGGACATCAAAGACCTCCACATCGACGCGAAAGGCAGCCGCGTCATCGTCTCCGGTGAGGTGGACGAGCAGGCGGAACGCGAGAAGATCATTCTCACGCTGGGCAATGTGCAGGGCGTTTCTTCCGTGCGCGACCAGATTCGCGTGGTGAAGCCCAAGCCGCAAGCCATCTTCTACGAAGTGAAAAAAGGCGACTCCCTCTCCAAAATAGCGAAGCGCTACTACGGCGACCCGATGAAGTTTCGCACAATTTTCGAAGCCAATCGCCCCATGCTCAAGGACCCGGATAAGATTTATCCCGGGCAGGTGCTCCGGATTCCGGTGGAAGGGTGATGATTGACACCAATAAGTGGCTTGTATTTCTTCAAAGCTACCGCAGCACCTGCTGTTCCAGCACCTCATCGCCGAGGCTGCGAATTTCAGCGGTTACCGTAGGCGCTTCGCCCGACCAGTCAATCCGCAGCACACCAAAGTTGAGCTGTTTAATCAGCTTGCCAACGCGATGGCGATTGGGCTCTTCGCCCGCGCCGGTGTAGGCGTGCGTCAAACCACTGGCGGTAACATCGTAAAGCGGATAGTCAAGCTCCGATAAGTTAAATTTAGAAATTTCGGCAATATGGCGGTCGCCACTGAGCAAAATAGCCTGGGCAGGTTTAGTTTTGGTAAGCAAGTCAAACAAACGTTGGCGTGCCTGCGGAAAGTTTGCCCATTTTTCAAAGGGGTGCTCTTCCGGAATGAACTGAATACCGCAGCCGATAAAGTGGATTTGCGCGTCGCTGTTGGTGAGTTCTCGTTCCAGCCAGGTCCATTGTGCCTCCCCAAGCATGTCACCAGTAGGATTGGGCAGATAACGGCGGCTCTGGTCACCTTCCCCTTTCTCCAGTTCATCGCGAAAATAGCGCCCGTCGAGCAAAATAACTTTGACCTTTTTGCCAGCAGGTCCAAAAGTATAGGATTGATAAGCGCCCGGGCGCTTGCGCACGTCGGCGTTTTTCGGTACGTCGAGGAAGTCGAGCATCAGGGCTTTACTTTCATCTTTCAAGACATAATTTTTATCCCCGTCGTTTACGCCATAGTCGTGGTCATCCCAAATGCCAATGATGGAGGTGCTGGAGCGCAGTTGCTGGTATAGCTCACCTGATTTTTGCATCTGATACTTAGCAGCCATGACGGTCATGTCCTCCGTGTCGCCATAAATATTATCACCCAGCCAGATCCAGAGATCGGGTTCATTGGCGAGCACATCGCGCCAGATGTCCTGCGGCAAATCCTGGCGAGCACAGGAGCCGAAGGCAATGGTTTGCAGTTCGGTGCGCGTGGGCAGGGACTGCGGTGCATAGAGCAGATCGGTGGATTTGGGCGTGCAGCCCAGGATGATAAAGAGCAGTAAAAATGTCAGAAATTTTTGCATGGTGTATTATTTTCTCACAAGAAACGACGTCAATATTAATTGCAGGTTAAGTTCGTTTGCGGTATCGAAAATATTGCATTTCTTTGGAAAAACGACAAAATCGGATAACAAATGTGATACGCTTTTTTCCTAATTATCACGTTGGCAACTTTGCTTGCTTGCGAATCCGATTTCACATCTGACAAAGCTAATGCAACCACCGCCCCCGTTGCCATTCGCTGGGCGCACCTGGACAATATGCAGGACGGCGAGCAAAAATTCCGAACGCACTGGACGCTTTTGAACCACAGCGCTGATACCCTGCCCGCCACAGGCTGGATTACCTCTTCGGTGGCTGGCATTACCGCATTCCGCTGCCAGGGGCGATCATCGAAGATGGTATGCGAGCAAATGTGATATATCCGGGTTTGCAAATTCGCTATACAACGGATGGCAGTGAACCGAATATTAATTCCATATTATACAAAAAATCTGTGAAGGTAAATAGTCCTGTAAAACTCAAAGCCTTCGACACGCGCGAGCGCGGTAGCCGGACGGTGAACGTGCAGTAAGTGGTCAACCTATCCTACAAGGAATATTTCAGGAAAGCGCTCTTTGAGCCAGTATTTTCCCTGGAATATGACGTGGTGTTTATTCACTCTCCCGATATGCTTTTGTCGCATTGCGATACAGCCACGCGCAAACCGCCAGGATGACCGCAGCGCCAAACATCGTCCCCAGATTGATGCCCAGTGCGAAGACATTCGTAGTTTGATAAATCGCCACCGGAATTGCCAGCAGAATACCGATAAGCGCTTCGCCGGTAATCAGACCGGAAGCGATGAGCAGCCCGGTACGTTCGCTGGCTTTTTCTGCGGCTGCATGTGCATCGCCTTTTTCAGCTTTTCCACTCCGCTGGTAGCGATGGACCAGCCAGGCGACCACTCCACCGAGCATAATGGCGCTGTCCAGTTCAAACGGCAGATACAACCCCACCGCCACCGCCAGCACCGGAATGCGGAAGTCTGCGTCCCGGCTTTTCTGATATTGGTCGAGAATGACAATGATAATGCCGATCGCCATGCCGATGTAGATCATCGTCCAGGGCAAATCGCCGGCAAAGACGCCACGCGCCACACTTTCCATGAGCGTAGCCTGGGGCGCTGCGAGTGCGTCGGGGTTTTCCGGAGTGGAAGGACCAAAGCCATAGCCAGTAAGCAATAACTGCAATACCAATGGCAGCACCAATGCGGCGGAGACAACGCCGACCATCTGCATGATCTGTTGTTTTTGGGGCGTCGCCCCTAAAATATTACCCGCTTTCAAATCCTGCATATTGTCACCCGCAATCGCTGCCGCACAACACACCACTGCGCCGATCATGATCGCCGCTGCCGGTCCGCGCTCTGCGCCGGAGCCCATCAGCGCCAGCAGAATCAGCGCGGAGGTCAGAATGGTAGCAATGGTAACACCGGAGATTGGATTGTTAGAACTTCCGACCAAACCCGCCATGTAGCCCGCTACTGCCGAGAATAAAAATCCGGCAATGACCATTAAAATTGCCATGAATGCCGAAATCGGTACATCGGCTACGAGCCGCAAATAGATGATAAAAACCGGAATAATCATGACGCCGATGGCAATGATTACCCAAGACATGGGCGTGTCGCGCTCGGTACGCAGAATTTGGCTGGCATCTGCTTTCTCGCGAATGGCTTTAAGCCCGCTCCGCGCCGCAAATCCAATGGATTGCCGCAGGTCAACCAGCGCCCACAGCCCCCCGACGACCATCGCGCCAACGCCCAGATACCGGATTTGGCTACTCCAAATGCCGTAACCCAGATCGGCTCCTCCGGTACCTTCCGGCACGCCTGTGATGGCGATGTACGCCGGAATGGCGATCCACCAGCTAATGACGCCGCCAATGAATACCAAAGAGGCGATTCGTATGCCGACGATATAGCCCACTGCAATCAGCGCCGGTGACAAATTCATTCCAAAATAGAGATACACCTTATTTCCGGCTAACGTGGCACCCTCTGCAATGCCGTTCCAAAGTTTCAAACCAGACTCCGCCAGCTTTATCAATGCGCCGGTAATGCCGCCCCAAATCAAAAAGCGAATCGCGCTGCCGCCTTCTTCGCCGGATTTCAATACCTCGGCGGTGGCTACGCCCTCCGGAAATTGCAGTTTTTGCTGCACAATAAGCGCCGAGCGCAGCGGAATGGTGAACAATACGCCCAGCACGCCGCCGCAAAGCGCTACCAGCATGGTTTCCAGATAATTGAACTCCGTCCAGTAGCCCATGAGCACCAACGCCGGAAAGGTAAAAATAACGCCCGCCGCCAGGGACTCACCCGCCGATGCCGCTGTTTGTACAATGTTGTTTTCCAGAATATTATGCTCTCTGAACATTCTAAGTACCGCCATAGAGATCACTGCCGCCGGAATACTCGCCGATACGGTCATACCGGCAAATAACCCCAGATAGGTGTTCGCCGCTGACAAAATAACGGAGAGAATCGCGCCCAGAATGAGGGCTTTTACGGTGGTTTCCGGTAGAATGGTGCTTGCGCTGATGTAGGGTTTTTGCTGGTCGGACATTTCGTTGTTGTTTTGTTTGTATTGGTAAAAATAAAAAAACCTCCAGAATATGCGACAAATCAACGGTTTTTACTTCGCGGAAGGCAATGCCCGATTCAGAAAAAAGTAAAAAAAGCCGCCACCAGCGGCATAGGCAGCTACATCCCACCAGTCGGCTGTGAAGCGATCTGACCAGTACGGAAAAAGCACTTCAAAAAGAAAACTCAACGCCCCGACCGCCACAATCACCTCCGTCCGTGATAATCGGTAAGCGTCGCCTTTGCCAAAAATATGGCGACGTTCCGCCAGCAGCAAAGTGAGCACGATGGGCATGCAAAGCAGCGGATCGAGGTAATGATCTGCCCAAGGTATGGCAATATGCCAGACTTTTTGCAGTAGCTGATGCGCCACAAACATGATCGCCAAAGCGATAAAAAGGGGTTGTTGGAGTGTTCGCATATCATCAAAAAGCAGCAAAAAAGGCAACGATCAGTACGACCAGAAGTAATGGTGAAAGCAAAATCAACAGAAAAATGAGGAAAATCCGCCCAATTACTTTCAGTCCGAGTACCAGCGTAGAATCCTCCTCCTTGCCACTCGTCAGATTGCGGAAGTAGGCAAAGAGTTGCTGCAGCCACCCCATTGGATCCGGGGTTGATTTCTTGTTTTTTGATGAAGATGGTGTTTCCATTGGTGCTTTAATTTTAGAACAAATGTACTATTTTTGCAAAAATAGAACAAATGTTCTAATCTGTTTTTTATTTTTGTCCTATGGATACGAAAGAGAAAATACTGGAAGTGGCGCGACGACAATTCAATGAATTGGGGACGGACGCAGTGACGGTACGCAGCATTGCGCAGGAAATCGGCATCAGCCACGGCAACTTATGCTATCATTTTCCCAATACCGACGCCATTATTCTAGCTCTTTACCGCAAGGTAGTTGCCGAGATGGACGAGCAGGCACAGTACGCACTGGAAGCCACCTCTGAATTGGAACGCATGTTGCAGATCGGCGAACGGAGTTTTCGTATTCTGTATCATTATAAGTTCTTAATGCTTGATTTTGTTCGCATTATGCGCCGCATTCCGCAAATTGAGCAATCGTACCGCGCCCTCGTGAAGTTGCGACAGCAGCAGTTTGAGCAGGTTTTTCAGGCAATGGTACACAAAGGCTGGCTCATCCCGGAACCAGTTGCCGGGCATTACGCCGACCTCGCAACCCGCCTGCTGATTCTGGGCGACGGCTGGATTCCGCACGCCGAATTTCACTTCGCCGGCACCGCAGAAGCGGCAGTTGCACATTATGCCCGACTCTTTATGAGCGAACTGGTTCCATTACTCACAAATAAAGGATTGCGACAGTTTAAAAAATATTGTTAGAAATGAAAACCGGAAAAATAAGCTCGGCACTCCGCATCATTCAATCCGCTTACACGCCACGCGCCGGTTTTGCTGCCTGCCTTCGGGGGTAGCGTTGTCTGCCACCGGGGAGGACTCGCCGTAGCCTTTGTAGATCAGTTGCTTATCATCAATGCCGAGTGCGATCAGGAAATCATAAACGGTTCGCGCCCTTTGCTCCGAAAGAATTTGGTTGGCAAGGGCATCCCCCACGTTGTCGGTATATCCGCCGATTTCAAAGCGCTGGTCGGGTTTCGATTGAATAAAATCCGCCAATGCCGCGAGTTCTTCCTCCGCACCGGGGAGCAGCTCAGATTCGCCCGTCGCAAAGTAAACGTTTTGGAACGTGTAAGGCTTGTCGGTTTCGACTTCAATGACCAGTTTTTCAGAATCATATTTTTGGATAACGACATCATCAATGCAATAGTAGGCAACACGCTTGGTCCGCTTCTTTACCGGAATAATTTCTTCCTGAGGAGAAACCTCCCTGATTTGACTAACTTCTTCCGGTTTATTGGTTTTTGTTGCCTTATCTGTAAAAAAATTTCCAATGATAAAGTTACGATATGGCTTGTCCGCAATGAAATCACCCGATATTAAATGCCATTCGCCATTCGTTGTGGAAATAACTTGTTCAACATTAAAATGTGGCTTTTCAATATTCAATCGACCCACATACTGTTTCGGATCAAGTTTTTCTTCAATAAAATAAAAGCCGATATTATTGGTAGCTAAAGACAAAACTTCTACATCATTTCCATAGATTTTTTTCATGTGGCTCATGGCTACTACGTCACTGTGCTGAAGCCAAAATTCAATTTTGTACGTTTCGCCAATTTGCATAGGTTCAGTAAGTGTTCCTTGTAAGTATTCGTGATAATCAACACTTGAACCGATGTCATACCTTGGTAAATAAGTAATAATACCAACCATTGCATTCCCTGTTTTAGGCTTTGGGAAAATGCAGGAAGAACCCGTGTTTTTTTGCAAAATTAAATCTGCAGTCCTTCTGGACAAAGTTGTCCAACCTATTACATCGTGATCGAAGGCTTGCGGAGAGTTGGTGTGTGCACAATATTTTACGATATATTTGGTGTTTAACTCCTCAAAGCCCGGGTTCACCACCAGATTTTGCGCCAGGAGCAATTTCGGCAGGAACAGGAGCAGCAATAGTTTTTTCATGATTTTTGACGTTTGCCTCTGTTATTATAATCCCAAAAACCGGAAAAGTAACACGATCTTGCATTGTCAAATAATTGTGCAAAAAGTTTTTACATTGGAATCGCATTGATCTTGATCGCAAAACGCTATTTTTGAGCAAATCAAAACTTCACCAGGCATGAAAAAATGGATCACCCTGACGCTTGCAACTTTGTTGGTTACGATTACATTCGCGCAAAGCGGCTATATTGAGGATTTCAAAATCAAATGGAAAAATGCCGCTGCTTATACCTTGGAAATCGCCGAGCTGATGCCGGAAGAGCATTACGACTTCAAGCCGACCGAGGAAGAAATGAGTTTCCAGCAGCAGCTCCTGCACATTATGAGTAATGCCAACTGGCTGAGCAGTGATTTCCTGGGCGGTGAGAAACTGACACAGGATTTGCGCACGGCCGAGTATAGCAAAGCGGAAGTGATCGCCATCTTGCGGGAGGGCTTTGCGAATGTGGCAGCAGCCCTGGAAAACTTACAGCCGGAGCAACTGGAAGAATCCGTGAAGTTCTTCGCCGGACCAATGAATAAGCGCCAGATCATGACCCTGCTCAACGATCATCACACGCACCATCGCGGGCAGTTGATTGTGTATCTGAGATTGAACGGTGTCAAGCCGCCGAGATATGTGGGTTGGTAAAACACCCCCAATTAACAAATAACAAAATAACAAGCAACAAATATCCAAAACATGAATAATCCATTTCATTTAGCATTTCCAGTGAAAGATATTCAGGAAACGCGCGATTTCTACGAAAACCTGCTGGGCTGCAAGGTTGGGCGCTCGGCGGAGCGTTGGGTTGATTTTGACTTTTACGGTCACCAAATCTCCGCACACCTGACCGACAAGCCCATACAGGAGCCACCGGCAAATCCCGTTGACGGCAAGCAAGTACCAATAAAGCATTTTGGCGCTATTCTTACAATGGAACAGTGGGAAGCATTGGCAGAAAAATTGAAAGCCAACAACATTGAATTCATCATCGAACCGTACATCCGCTTCAAAGGCGAACCCGGCGAGCAGGCAACGATGTTTTTCCTCGACCCGAGTGGCAATGCATTGGAATTCAAGGCGTTTAAGGATTTTGAGCAGATTTTTGCTTCCTAGCCTTGCGCGTGTCTGCCGGTGTACAAAACGGTAAAACCCGAGTGTAGTTTGCCCTGGAGCCCAGATTGCATTCGTATCTTTAGCGCCAGACTTAATGTTGGCAATGTTTAAAAAATATATTACTGCGCTATTATTGCTGTTTACTGCTTTTCACGCTCATGCGCAATCCTGCGGCGGTTCGGTCGGTGATAATATTTTCCCGGATGGTGATTTCGGCTCCGGCACGTTGAATGTATTGCCCGTAGATCTTATGCTGGCGCCCGGATATACCTATCAGCCCGCCGCACCACCAAATGACGGCTTTTATACCATTACCAACAATACCGCACCCTGGGGCAGTTTTGCAGCGGAGAGTTGGATCAATATTCGCGACAACAGCAGCGACCCGAACGGCTACATGATGGTGGTGAACGCGAGCTTTTCTCCGGGATTGTTTTACGAAAAAACGGTCCGCGTTTGCGGTAATACCAATTATGAATTTTCCGCAGATGTCATTTCTATGAACGATCCGGCAAGGGGCGAGGGCTTCATTCCGCCAAATATTTCCTTCCTGATCAACGATGAAATCCAGTTCAGCACGGGCGACGTGCCGATCGACAAACGCTGGCATACCTACGGTTTTACCTTCACAACTGAGCCTGGTGCAACCGAGATCAGACTGGCGCTGCGCAACAATGCGCCCGGCGGCTTTGGCAATGATTTGGCGCTGGATAATATTTCGTTCCGGCCTTGCGGCCCGACTGTCGTGGTCATTGACACAGTATCTTTGTGTCGTCCACAACCGGCTACGATCTCCGCGGAGGTCATCGGCAATGCCTACGCCGATCCGGTCTTTCAGTGGCAAACCAGCGATGACAGTGGCAATACCTGGACAGACATTCCCGATGAAACGGCGCCTGCTCTCATGCTTCCGAATCCGCAGGATGGGCAGCTTTTCCGGCTTGCAGTCGCGAGTTCTCCATCGAATCTGACGCAATCTTCCTGCCGGGTGGTTTCCAATATTTCCCGCATTGCGATCGAGCCGCTCCGGGGCACGGAACAGATCACAATCTGCCAGGGCGAAAGCATAATCATTGATAATCAGGAAATTACAACTGAAACGAGCGTTGAAGTGCCATCGGTAACGCCGGAGGGTTGTGATAGCATTACGACGTATATCATTTCGGTCGAAGATTTATCGGGTTTCGCGATAAGCGGCACGCTTTTCCTCTGCAAAAATGGCACGACTACGCTCGATGCCGGCAATTTTGAAACCTATCGCTGGTCCACCGGCGAGACCGCTCCTACTCTGGACGTTTCATCGCCAGGCATTTACGGCGTTACGGTCACTTCCGGAAATGGCTGCACCGGCAACGACACGATAGCGATTCGCGAATCACGGATAACGGATTTTGCGGTCGAAGCAATTCCGCCGCTTTGCGCGAATAGCGAGGATGGTCAGATTTTAGTGACTGACATTCAAGGAGATACACCACCGTTTTTATATGCAATTGGCAATCAGGATTTTCAACCGAATCCCATTTTTGGTAATCTGAGTGGCAATGCTTATCAAATCTCCGTTCAAAATGCGAATGGATGCACGTTTTCCAAAACGGTCAGGCTGGAAGCGCCGCCTGCATTCGAGGTAAATGTCTCTGAAGACGCGCGCCTGGAATTGGGCGATAGCATAGTGCTGAGCGCGACTGCCAATTCGTCTGTCGCGATTTATCAATGGCAGCCGGAGGAGATATTGAGTTGTGCCAATTGTCCGAATCCGCTGGCTCGTCCGTTGCGTACGAGCAAGATCAGGCTCGATGCTTTCAATATCAATGGCTGCGTAGCGAGCGATTCATTGACGATTTTTGTATTTAATCCGGAGCAATTGTTTGTGCCCACCGCTTTTTCGCCCAATGGCGATGGCGTGAATGATGTGTTTGCCGTTTTTCCCGGAAAATCCGTCGCGAATGTTGCTCAGATCAAAATTTTCGACCGCTGGGGCAATCAGGTTTTTTCTGCAAATTCAAACCTGGGTTGGGATGGCAATTTTAATGGAAAAATTGCTCCGAACGGGGTTTATGTCTGGCTGATTACTATCGAATTTATTGATGGAACCACGAAACAGCTTTCCGGTGACGTGACGCTAATTCGCTGATAATCTCCTGTTTTTAAAAATAAAAAACATCAGAATACCCAAACCCAACACGATTAGTCCGGCGAATGCTTGTGTTGGCCGCTGCACCAGCGTATTCAGCACAAACGCGAAGGAAATGCTCACGAAAACCACCGGAACGAACGGGTAGCCCCAGGTTTTGTAGGGGCGCTCGGCGTCTTTTCGTTTGAACCGAAAAACGAACACGCACAGCCCGGCCAAGCCCATAAACGCGATGTCCATGAACGTCACGTACGTGATGAGATTGCTGAAAGTACCCCAGAACAAAAGTAGCAAAATCGCCCAGACCGCCTGGACGATCATCGCGTTCGCGGGCGTCTGGAAGCGCGGATGTACATAAGCCAGTTGTTTGAAAAAGATGCCGTCTTTCGCCATCGCAAAGTAAATGCGCGGCGCACTCATGGTGTAAATGCCAATGGTGCCAAACACCGAAATCGCAATCGCAATCGCCACGACCCGGCCGCCAAAGGAAAAAACCGAGCCTACGGCTGCGCCAGCCACGGTTGCGGTGTTGATAATTTCCGGCAGAGGCAACAGCAGCATGTACGCCAGATTGACGAGCACGTAGGTAATCGTCACGATCAGCGCGCCCAGCATCATGGCGCGGGGCACGGTGCGCTGCGCGTCAATGGCTTCGCCGGCAAGGTAAGAGGCGTGGTGCCAGCCACCAAACGACCACAACACGCCGATCAACGCAATGAGCAAAGCGCCGACAAGATCGGTCGGCACGTTTTCCGAAAGAGAAAAGCTCAGGTTCACTGCTTCCGGTTCGTAAAATATCAGCCCGACGATGACAATTCCAAGAATTGCCAGCAACTTCAACCCGGTGAAAATATTCGCAAACCATTGACTCACGTTGATGCCCATTACATTAATGCCGGTCAAGCCGACAATAACGATGATGGCGATGTAGGTCTTGTTGTTATCGGTCAAAGGCGTGAAATACGTCAGATACTCTGCCAGCGCCATACCCAGCGCCGCCAGCGCCCCGGTATTGATGACCAGCAACGTTACCCAGCCGTACAAAAAACCAACCCAATCGCCGTAAGCTTCTTTTATGAAAACATAAACGCCACCTGCTTTGGGAAACATTGCGCCCAACTCTGCAAAAGTCAACGCCCCGGTCAGTGCAATCAATCCGCCCAGCGTCCACACCAGAAGTACGAAACCATGATGTGGCACTGCCGCTACGATCTCGTAGGGCGTTACGAAAATGCCCGAACCAATGGACGAGCCGACAGCGATCATCGTCAGACCAAAGAGCGTGAGTTTTTTGCGAAGTTGTGTCATATGAAAAAGGTGTTTTGATATTGGGATATTGGGATATTTATCCGCCTTCCGGCGGATTGGCATACATTTCGTTTAATTTCTCCGTATCGAAATATCTTAATTTCTAACTTAGAAAAACCCATTTCACGAGCGGATATACCACAAAGGTTATCAGCAATATCGTTGTAATATTCAAAATTACACCAGCGCGCACCATTTGCGGAATGGTCAAATGACCGCTGGCAAAAACAATGGCATTTGGTGGCGTGGACATGGGCAGCATAAAGGCACAGCTTGCCGCCATCGTCACCGGAATGCAAACCTCCAGCGGATCGATGCCCGCCCCCTGCGCAATACCACCGACCACCGGTAAAAATATGGTGACCAACGCCACATTCGACATCACTTCCGTCAAAAACAGCGATACCGTTGCCAAACCAAGAATAATCAGCAGGCTGGCATTTTCTACATCTTTGAATTGATTGCCGATCATATCAATCAGGCCGGTGTCCGCCAGCGCCGCCGCCAGGCTCAAACCGCCGCCAAAGAGCAGCAAAATACCCCAGGGTAATTTTTCGGTGTCGCGCCATTCCAAAACAAACCGACCTTCTCCAAAATGCAGCGGCGTCACGAAAAGTGCGACCGTTGCCATCATGGCAATGCCTTCATCGCTAAGGCTTAGTACGGGAATCCATTTATTTATGTTGGCGCGAAAGACCCACAGCAAAGCAGTGGTGACAAAAATAATCAGCGTGCGCATTTCGCCCGAACTGATTTTCCCCAGTTCAGTTACTTCCTGCTGAATCAATTCTTCCGCTCCGGCGAATTTACCTAACCTATTTGGATACAAAACTTTCACAATCAACAAATAAGTAATAATTAGCATTAAAATGGTAAAGGGCACTGCCATCAGCATCCATTTTGCAAAACTGACTTCGTAGTCGAACGTCTCACGCATAAAACCTGCAAAGACTACATTGGGCGGTGTCCCAATAATCGTCGCTGTGCCGCCGATATTTGCACCGTAGGCAATAGCCAGCATCATGCCCAGTGCAAAATATCGAATACTTCGCTCAGAAATATCTTGGTTTTTGCTATTTTTAGAAAGCAAGGCAATGACAGACGTGGCGATTGGCAGCATCATCACCGTCGTAGCGGTATTGCTGATCCACATACTGATGGCGGCAGTAGCCAATAAAAACCCGAGAATAATGCCGTTCGCATTGGTACCTGTCAGTTTTACAATATTCAAAGCAATCCGCCGATGCAAATCCCATTTTTCCATTGCCAAAGCAATCATAAAACCGCCCATAAACAGAAAAACGACCGGATTGGCATAAGGAGCGGCTGCATCGCGCGTATTGCTAATGCCCATAATCGGCAACAAAATGAGGGGAAGCAACGCCGTTACCGCCAAAGGCACCGCTTCACTAACCCACCAGGCGAGCATAAATACAGCCATCGCGATGACCTTCCAGGCTTCGATGGAGAATCCGGCGGGGGCGGGCAACAACAGGACAACCAAAAACAGTGTAGGCCCGAGGAAAAGTCCGATTTTTTGCAGCATTTTATGTGTTTGGTTTTAGCGGATCAAAAATAGTGTGTACAGCGGGAAGCTGATAATTTCTTTTGGTGAAATGCAAATTCCAGCGAGAAATATTTTTATCACTTTCTACAAAAACAGGATAGCGCTCCGCAAACTATCTCCTCTCCTCCTGGTTCTATTTTCATATTTTTACGAAAAAAACGACAAGTTTTGAAAAAAGCATTAAAAATAGCGGGCATCGTGCTCGGAATTATTGTTCTGCTGGGCGTCCTTCTTTTCTTCTCCGTTCACGAACGCGAACCTCAGGGTGAACCTTCCGCAGCGGCCGACCAGCTTGCCCGTGCCATGATGACCTCGGTTGATATAGCTGCATGGGACAGCACGCACTGGGTGCGCTGGCGTTTTCAAGGCAAGCACGACTACATCTGGGATCGGAAACGCGACTTTGTGCAAGTACAGTGGGAAGATATGCTTGTACTACTGCACACCAAAACGGAATCTGGCCGAGCTTACCAGAACGGGCAACAACTATCCGGCAAGGCGGCCGATAAAGCAATTGATAAGGCTTTGTTCTTTTTTTACAACGACAGCTTCTGGCTGAACCCAGTCGCGAAAGCTTTCGACGTCGGCACGAAGCGTAGCCTCGTGACATTGGCAGATGGCAGATCGGGGCTGAAAGTCAAATACCAAACGGGCGGCGTGACGCCGGGCGATGCTTACGTCTGGATTTTGGGTGAGAATAATCGCCCCGTAGCCTGGAAAATGTGGGTGCAAATAATTCCTGTCGGGGGCTTGGAAGCAAGCTGGGCGGGCTGGAAACAGTTGCCAACGGGCGCATGGATCGCGACAACGCATGAATTATTGGGTGGCGAAATTGACATGATTCAAGATTTAGAAGGTGGGATGTACATGACTGACATCGGTCTAAGCAACGATCCGTTTACGGCTATTGTCAAATAAAAAGAGATGCTCTCTTGCGAAAGCACCTCCTTTTCCTCATCGTTAATCGATATTAGAGATTTTGCAGAATAGCATCTGGCAGCAACACCTTATTTATGGTATGTACAATGCCATTTGAGGTCAAAATATCCAGGCCATCTGCATCCAAACCGGCAGGCGTGTCGGTTTTGTCAATCAATGACAAATTATCCAAATCAACTTCCAATTTTTCGCCTTGTAAGGTTTCCAGTCGAAGACCATTTTTCAGATCATTTGAGAAAGCGCAACCGTCCACCACATGATACAGAAGCACAGCTGACAAGCCTTCCACGCCAATCGCATCCACTAGTGCATCGAGCGAACTCACACCTAGCGCTTCCAAAAGATCAGAAAAAGCTTCGTTAGTCGGTGCAAAAACGGTGTAAATTGCGTCTTCATCAGAAAGTGCCTGGGCAATCGCCGGGTCAGCTGCCAACACTGCATCTACCAGAACTGAGAACTGATCTGCCGCAACTGCTGTCTCAACGATGTTATTTTCCGGTACTTCCAGCACTTCATTGATCGCATACACCCGCAAGAAGTAATGGCGACCTTTTTGGTTGAAAGCCAGGTAAATTCTGGAATCGTTGATGAACAAACGATGGTTGCGAACCGACAATTGTGTAATATCGCCGTTCAGCATTTCTACGCAGCCGCGCTCACTCAGCGAGACAAAATCATCTACGACGTGATAAAGCAGGATGTTGGTCAGCGTCTCGGCATCAAGTGCTTCACAAACGTTGTGTGCATCCAGCCCAAGTTTAGCGAAGGCAGCATCCGAAGGTGCGTAAATGGTCTTGTGTCCTGAAAACAAAGCGCTGTTCAAGCCTGTACAGTGCAACGCCTGATTGAGGGTATTGAAACTGTAGTAAGAAGAAGAGCGCGTTTGCAAATCGCCAGATTCCGGTTGTTCCAATTCTTCGAGTTCTTCCGCCTGGTCGATGTTGATCGCCAGTTCCGTTTCCGTAAGAGTAGCCATTTCCGATGTAGTAGAAACTTCATCTTCCGCACAATTTTGCAGGAAGAATGCCAGTACCAGAAGTAGCAGTACTTTGGGTTCAAAAAACTTTTGATTAAGCATAATTAAAAACGATTTTGGGTTAGAAAAAGTCTTAGGATATATGTCGCATTTTAAACTAGCTTTTGGCAAAAGCGTTTAAATATTTGCAGCTTAAATCTGCAACCCTGCTGACAATCGTGAATTTGAAAAAAGATGGTACGTCAAGCTTGAAAACGCGGAGATAACGCATCCGAAAGAGGTACCTAATACCAATTCGGAAGTGAGAAGTTGAGCGCAGCGAAATCCCGTATTGTAGGTCGGGATCGAAAATCGCGCCGAAGGTCAATATGACTCCTATGGAGCGTCCCTACGGGAGAAATAATAAGTAATCAAGACTTAAAACACTCTTTAACACGTCGTTATCAATTGAAATTGGTATAAGCCCGTCTGAAAACAATAACATTTTTCTGAAGCCGGGTGCCCCGCGTGAGGGATAGAAATGGACGCCACGCCGGGGCGGGGCTGGAATGAATAGCCCGACCCCGACGGCATCAGCCGTGCGCGAGGCGCAGCGAGCGCTACGGATGTGCCAGCTCGGGGGCACGCCCAAATCAAAAATTTACTTGTTCATACTGACCGTTTCCTTGCGGAGGTCGATATTTGCCAGTACCCACTTCCCTACTCGTTCGCCCTGCGCCACGCCGTTATCGATAGCCGGGCGATAGTGAATGCCGCCGTACAATCGACTGATGGCGGCTTCGTCGGAAGCATGAACGAACGAACGGAATGTTCGCGTTGGCAAGCCAAATTCCTCTTCCGAATCATCCGCAAAGGCAAAATCAGCGCCGTAAATTGAGGTCAGCGCTACGGCTGCTGCGCGCGAAATGACGCTGTGCCCGCTGGTGTATTCCGGGAAAGGCGGCGTTTGCAACAATGGTTTCCAGTCAGGATCGATGTATTGGTTGATGACCGTTTCCGGGCGGATGAGATTGCTGCGATATTTTTCGTCCCAGCAACTGATAAAACCATCGGCTAATGCTATGGCAGTGAGTGCGTAAGCACTGGCGGATTCCGCAAAATCCGAATTTGTCTTGCGGGCGGCAATGCCGACGATGTTGATCCAGTGACCGCCGGGCGTAATTTTTTTATCGGCAAACATGACGTGCCCGATCTGATTCATAACGTAAGGATTGCAATCCCAGAAGCTGGCAATTGCCTGGCGTTCCTGACGTTCTTCCGGGTCGTCCGTATCCAGTGCGTGATAAACTTCCAGTAACTCCTGATAAAAGCGGCTGTTTTTGTCCGTGCTGAAAGCAGTTGGCGGCGGCGGCATGAATTGCTGCGCCGAATCCAGCACAAACGGACGTATCTTATTCCAACTTGGTTCGATGCCATCCATGTAAGCCGGAGGCGTGGGCTGCCATTTGGAAGGATCATCAGTGATGGTATATTTGGGCGCAGAGCGGGTTTCGTTGTAATGATCGGTGCCTGACCAGGCGAGAATGTGTTCGGCGACGGCATCGCCGTAAGCAATGGAACGATCAAAAACGGAGCGTGGAATGCCCATATCTTTATACTCCGATTCAATTTTTGTCATGAATTCGTCGATCTTCTCTTCCGAGAAAATCAAGGCGCGCCCAACTTTCAACATCGCATGCACGCTCGCCAGTGGAAGGCAATATTCCTTGCCGACCTCCAGCTGCGGGATGGGCTTCAATTCATTGACCTGCCCAGCTAGACTATTAAATTCTGATTTGTCCGCAATGATCGCCTCATAACCAGCGATGCTGGCATAAGCATAAATTCGGCTGGCTACCGGCGGCGAGAAAATATCGTGCACAATTACATCGGTGATTTGCTTCATCGAACGGTGCAAATATTCTGGATTGGCGGCCTCTTCCTGATATACCGCCGGATCTTTCGCGCAAGCTACGACCAATAGGGGTAGCAATAAAAACCATAACCTCTGTTTCATCGCTCTTATCTTGTTTTTTGCAAAAATACAATTATTCTACGGTGAATGTTTTATCCTCTTTACCAATACCGACTAAACGCAGCGATTTCCATTGTTTTGGTAATTTGGTGGGCAACTGTACAATCCCATCATCCGTAATATCCAATCCGCCAATGCCCATCATGACCGCCTGAAGCATACCACCCGCGCCGGTGGCAAAGTAAGGATTTGTACCGCCAGCCGTTTCCGCCAGTACACCGAAGGGAAGAACCTCATTGGCTTTATAACTTTTTACCCACAGTTCGTAAGCTTTATCCACATCCCCCAGGCGCGCGTACAATGCCGCCAAAACAGAGTTGCCCATCGCCGGACCTTCCGGATCCATGCGCGGCTCGTAGTACGTCAAATCCCGCTGGATTTGCGCTTTTTCGGTGATAATTTTGAGTGGAAATGCCAGCAGATTCGCATCGGCTTGCTTGATAATTTCGCCGTTGTAAGTCTCATTTTCGCGGGTCACGCCATCCGAAAATTTGATGATCGGGATATTATTGGCAACGTGTTCCCAATCGGGATCCGGTGTCAAGCCCAACTCCCGCGCCGCCTGTGCCGCGTAGCGCAGCACCGTGATCGCGATTCCATTGGTAAAGGCATTATTGTCAATATTCTCCTGGTATTCATTCGCGCCGACGACTTTATTGATCTCGTAGCGACCAGTACCGTTCCGCTCCACGCGGCTCGCCCAGTAATCTGCCACTTCCCGCAGCACCGGATAGCCACGCTCGCGCAGCCAGGTTTTGTCTTTGGTCACCTGATAATATTTCCAGAATGCCCAGCCCACATCGCCGGTGATGTGATGCTCAAACGGTCCGGTCAGCGCCCAAACGGGGGTGTCTTCTGCACCCTGATCGCTGGATTCCCAGGGAAACATCGCGCCTTTGTAGCCATGCGCAAAGGCATTTTGCTTAGCTGCTTCGAGCCTTTGAAAACGATATTCTAATAATGATTTCGCAATCTCCGGTTGTAGAATCAACAACGGTGGATACATCCAGATTTCCGTGTCCCAGAAAACGTGACCGTTGTAGCCCAGACCCGATAGCCCCATTGGCGACAAGCTGTACGCCGTGCCCACCCGTGCAAAGGCATAGAGATGGTACAGCGCTGAGCGAATGTCGCGCTGATCCTGCAAATTGCCTTCGATAATGATGTCTCCCGTTTCCCAAAGCTCTGCCCAGGCAGCCTCGTGCCGCGACAACAGGCGCTCGCGCCCTTCGAGCATGGCGTAAATCGTGAGCCGACCGGCTTCGCTCACCGGATCGTCGTAATCTTTGGAAGAAGTGACCGAACCAACAACGGCGAACGTGTAAGTCTCGCCAGCTTTCAATTGTTTGTCAAATTGAATGGTGTGATTGTTGAAATCGCGATTTTCGTGAAACACATTGGGTTCGCTGCCCGCCGGTTCTTCAAAGATAAAGCTCGTAGCCGCCGCCACGGTGAGTTTGCCCGATGGGCTATTGGCAATAGACGACATGAGCGGCAGGCGCTTTTTCAAATGCGGCTGATCGAATTCGCTGTAATAATTGTGCACATTCGTCAAATGATCGGGCGCAAAAATCTCACTCGACGGGCGGATCGTCACGTCCTGCTTCGCCGTTACTTCTACCACACTCAGCGCCGTGTACGGTAGATGCCGCAAGGACATCAGGGTGTGCTGTACGCCAATGTCGTCACCAACATCGAAAGTGGTGGTCAGCGCACCGCGCTTCATGTCGAGTGTTTGGGTGTAATTGGCGATGTTTCGACGAGTAACCAAATCTCCATTCACCCGCAGGTTCATGTTGACGTGATTGAACGTTTTCAGGATATTGGACACACGCCCCCGCTGGTAGTAATCATAGACGCCATTCAGCACCACATCCTGGACTTTCATCGGTTCCGGTGAAGAGATCAAGCCGACCATGCCATTGGCGACCGTGATCCCAAAATAATTCGCCGGATTAATTTCCTCCGCCTGGATGTGCCAGGGCGACTGGCGGTAATCTTGCGCCAATAGTGGGAAATTAAAAACCATCAAAATTAGAAAAAGTAAGCGTTCATTCATTTTCTATGCAAAATTTTAGTTTTGAAGAAAGTGAAAATATGCTTTGAAAGTCATCTGTTGACTTTTACCAACCAGCTTATTGTTATTGTCCAATCGGCTCAAAACTGATCGCCGCGCCACCGCTTTCCACGAGGTTCAGTTTGATCGTCTGATCGCTGGTCACCTCCATTTCGCTGATGCCAATCGCCGTCGGGTTCTCTTCCCAATGTGAGTTCGGTGTATCCGCGTAGATAATTGCCTTGTAGGTTTTGCCAGAGTCGAGAAAGTCAAGTGCGATGTCAAATTCGCGGGCGCTCTCATCGGTGATGCTGCCCAGGAACCAGCGATCGCCGTCGCGTTCCTTGCGCACGATGGTGACATAATCGCCAACTTCGCCGTTGAGCACTTTCGTAGTTTCCCAATCTACCGCCACATCGCGAACGAATTGAAATGCCGGTTGATCTTTGTAATTTTCAATCAAATCCGCCGCCATCTGGATGGGGCTGTAAATGACTACATACAGCGCCAGTTCCTGCGCCAGGGTGTGCTTCACGCGGTTGGTTGGCTTGTAACGATCATCGATTTCCAGATCAAAAATGCCCGGCGTGTAATCAATCGGACCGGAGAGCATGCGGGTAAAAACCACGTTTGGCAGATGATCGCGATTGTTGCCGCCTTCAATTGAAAAAGCATTAAACTCCTGACCACGCAGTCCCTCCCGAGCAATAAAGCTCGGCCAAGTACGGCGGATACCGGTATCTTTGATCGGTTCGTGCGCATTAACAGCTACTTTGTACTTGGTCGCTGTTTCCAACACCCGCTGGTAATGATTGACCATATATTGCCCGTGGTGATAATGCCCTCTGGGGATAATCTTGCCAACATAGCCTGTTTTCACGGCGTGAATACCAAGCTCCTGACAAAGGGCGAAAGCCGTATCCAATTGCTTGTCGTACGTCCCCGTCGCGGAAGATGTTTCGTGGTGCATAATGATTTCCACGCCTTTCCCCTTACCATAATTCACAACCTCCCGAATATCATAATCCGGGTAAGGCGTCACAAAATCAAATACGCCTTCGCGATCTTCAAAGCCAATCCAGCGCTCCCAGCCGGTATTCCAACCTTCTACCAGTAAGCCGCCAATGTCATTCGCAGCGGCAAAATCGATCAGTTCTTTGGCGTGCTCGGTCGTTGCGCCGTGCTTGCCGCCCTCCATTTTCCAGGTATTTTTACCAATATGATACTCCCACCAAATACCAACATATTTCATTGGTTTGATCCAACTAACATCCTCCAATTTATTGGGTTCGTTGAGATTTACAATCAAATGCGATTCGATCAGATCGCCCGCTCTATCGGCAACCTGAATGGTGCGCCAGGGCGTATGGAAAGGCGCGGTGCGGGTCACTTTTATATCTTCTGGACCGCCGACCAGTTCGCTCACCCATTTCAAATTGTCTTTATCTACTTTCAACGTCATGCCGGAATAATCATACAACGACGCCTCGTGAAAACTGAGATAGACGCCATCATCCGTCGTCATCGTCACCGGTGTGTTCACGGCATTTTCCGGAATATAGGTTTGCGCTAAATTAGAATGATTCTGGTATTGTAATGCATCAATTTCACTGAAGCGCGTATTGTGGTAGTGGTGCTCATAAATATCCCAATCGCCTGGCTGCCAGCAAGCCATGTGATCGCCGGTGAGGTTGAATTCAGTGTTTTCATCCATGATGACGACCTCGGTCAAATTGGGCTGCTCCGGAAATTCGTAGCGAAAACCCAAGCCGTCATCATACACGCGAAACACGATATTCAGCTTTCGATTGAGTTCCGCCGTTTCCTGCAATTCGACGCGAAGCTCATTGTAGTTATTTTCCACTTCGCGCACTTCGCCCCAGGGCATTTCCCAGGTTTCGGAAAAGGAAGAAGTCTCGGTATTCACTACTTCGAAGCCACGGCGCAGCGCCGGTGCGTCGCGCAAATCAAAGCTCATCAAAGAGGTATCGATAATCGGATTACCATTCTTGTTGACCAAATAGCCCGGCTGCCCATCCGCAGCAAGGAAAAATTCGACCCGGAGGTTTTCACCTGGAGAAGCAACGGCCCGTTCCTGTGGTTTTTCACTATTGCAAGCCAGAAATACGCCCAGGTTTAGCAATAAAAACACTTTGATTTTCAGCATATCTTGATCTGTTTTATGAATAGGATTTAAGGATTTTCATTGAGGTAATGGTTCGGATCGATTGGTTTTTGTTCAGGTTTCGCAAATTGGTGGAGCTACCCATCGTGCGACATTGGGAGCATTGCCGTAGCTGCCATGTCGCGGGCTGGCATTTTTTATAATTTATCTATTTCTTCTTTACTTAAATTGGTGTATTTCATTATTTTTTCAATGGATTCACCTTCTTCTTTCATTTCTTTAGCAATTTCAATATTCCTTTTTTCGATCCCCTTTTCGATCCCTTTTTCGATCCCTTTTTCAATGCCCTCTAAAACTCCTTCTTCCCGCGAGGTATCCACTACATTCTTCAAATCCCGATAATATTTCAAACTCTCTTCGTACGCTTCCCGCTCCGCCGGTGAGAATTTGGCTATCTCTGCGGCTTCAAACAGTCGTTGAAATATTCTATCCTGCAGTTGTTGCGGGCGGTCCTGCAGATTGGAGAGATGCCGGAACACATACAGCCATTTATCAAACTGCGTTTCTAATTCCTGCTCTTGTTTTTTAAATTTTGGTAATTCGATGTAAATAAATTTCAGTTTATCGTAAAATACTTCACATCGCTGGTTTTTTAATTCAACCACGTGTAATAACTCCTCTTCCGATTTATGATCGTCAAAGACAAAATCCAGGATGCCGACCGTGTAAACCAGGTCTAAACGGTAATCCCAATCGCCTTTTTTTGCCTGTTCCTGGATGGGAAAGGACGCATAATAAATACTTCGATCCTTGAAAAAATTTTGTTTGGCTTTTTGAATTTCGACGATAAATCGTTCGCCCGATTCGCCGATGCAATAGAGGTCAAAAATCGCTTTGCGGTCTAATTCGTTGCGACCCAGTTGCTCATTTTTAGCATAGCTCAAATCCTTAATCTGATGCTTTGGGGGAAGTATTTGATTCAGAAAATCGATCAACAAAATTTTATTTGGCTCGGAGCCAAACAGCTTTTTGAAGCCAAAATCCGTCAGCGGATTGATGTATTTATCTTTTAAAGCGCTCATATTCAGTGAGTTGAAAATTCCTTCTTTATTACTACAAAGATAACCAATTTTGAGTTCTCTGTGGGCGCATTTTTTTGGTTTGCCTGCAACGCAAAGAGTTACGAAATCGCCTCCACCGATTTGCCCCGCTTCCTCCACTACTTCGCCGAAAGTGAAACAGCATCCGCAACATTCCACTCCAGCATTTTCAGGCTATCGCGATTGCGGGCGAAAATCACCACTTGTTTTCCATTTGCCAGCGAAATTAGTTGCATGTCCCGCGTTTGCCCGGGTACAAGTACGCCTGAATTTTCCAGGCTCATTGCCTCGAAGGTACCGTCGCCATTACCCCGCAGCAGATTACCGTAGCTGGCGTCGTAACGCCCCATCTGAATATTGTTTTCGTAGAAATTGCCCGCCAGCAGCACGTCCAGGTTACCATCCTGATCGAAGTCACGCACCAGTCCGGCGTTCACCGTAGAAAACTGAACCTGCCTCGGCAGTGCCTTGATGGCAAACTTGCCATCGCTCAAATTTTCAATGTAAGCCGACGCAAAGTAATTAGCTTCAAACACCTTAGCGTTGCTGAGTTTTGAACGCTCAACGATATCTGTTAGGTTCGCTTCCGCAAAACTGGTATATTTCAAATAGCGCTTTTTGATATAAGGCAACTGCTTGGTCACTTCATCATAAGTGTAAAACAAATACTCCTTGCCGTTGATATAATAAGTCAGCAATTGCTCTTTCGTGCCATTCTCGTCAAAATCGCCGTAGTACATGCGTACCGGCTCTTCCGGCGTGGCATTTAGTTTTGAATTCAAACCTAAGTTACCGACAATCAGGTCGTTATCGCCATCACCATCAAAATCTGCCGCGATGACACTATTCCACCAGCCGAGTTTGTCTTCCAAACCGGAGTTCGCCAGTTCCATCGGCTCGAAGTTGCCATTTTTATTCAACAATATGCGAATGGGCGACCACTCGCAAGCCAGAATGAGTTCCGGTGTGCCGTCTCCGTTCATATCAGCAGCAGTCGCATGCTTCACCAATCCGATATTCGACAACGCACTTGCGCGCTGAGCCGTCACATCAATGAAATTGCCCTGACCGTCATTTTCCAACAGGTAGCTCGCCGGAATTTCGCCATAAACCGAAGGGACGGCCCGCGCACCGAGAAAGAGGTCGAGGTCACCATCCGCATCGTAATCGAAAGCCAACACAACAGAGGCAGTAAGCGTAATGTCCGGCAATTGGTCGCTGGCGCGCGAAAACTGCCCTTGCCCATCATTCAAGTACAAGCGCGGCTGATTCGGCTCTTTCCCTAACAGAAACTCATTGCCCCCGCTGGCTACCAGCAAATCCTGGTCACCATCGCCATCAGCATCGAAAAAGACGGCATCCGTATCTTCGTAGAGGCTATCTTGTTGAAAAAACGCTTCGTTGCTTCTCGCAAAACGACCATTGGCTTGCTGAATGAACAAAGCGCCGGACTGCCACTTCGCACCACCGACATAGAAATCTTCCAGTCCATCGCCATTGGCATCGCCGACCGCGAGCTTCGGCCCTTCGGCAGAGACCATGTGCGGCATGAGGGGTTCCCGATTGAATTCGACAAAGTCATTTTCCTGGTGTACAAAGTCCGGTGTCAGCGTCGCTGACATATCCCGGAAGATCGCCTGCTGCTGCCCGCGCGTCTTGAATGCCAGGTAATCGAATTGCCCGGCGGCATCGCTTTGCTTCACAGTCAGCGTTTCATTGGCGGGCACATTATTCAAAATTTGAAAAGCGCCGTCCGGCCAGATGATCGTTAGTTCATCCACCGTTTCAACGCCGCCCAAGCCAATATTCGGACGCACATCGACTGAAGATTGGAAACCCCGCGTCGCGGTTACCTCCCGTAAAATTGTGCCTTGCGGCAAACGTAACAAAATCTTCGCACCCAAACCACGCAGGTTCGGCGCTTTGCCTTCCAGGTTTATTTTCAAATAGTTGTGATCGGCAAAATCGCCATCACTGGTTCTGTTTTTGTAAATAGAAGCGGGATCATTGACATTATTGATAATGAGATCGAGGTCGCCGTCGTTGTCCAGATCGGCATAAGCCGTGCCATGCGAATAGGTACTGTGCGTCAGTCCCCACTGCTCGACCATATTTTCAAAGGTAAAATCGCCTTTATTGCGATAAGCATAATTCGGCAACTTGATCTCCGGCATGAGTTTTGTCAGTCGCAAATCATTTTCGTCAATCAGCCCCTCCCCTATTTTCGCCTGGATACTGTCGGCAATGACGTAGTTGATATAATCCAGATCATTAGAGCGCCCCAGAATGCCGTTTGACACAAAAATATCGTTCCAGCCGTCGTTATCCAGGTCAACAATCAACCCGGACCAACTCCAGTCGGTGGCGGCAATCCCTGCATACGAACCGATTTCGCTGAAGCGAACGCGATCGGACTGATTCGGAAGCATACCGAGATTGAGCTGCAGTGTATTTCTGGCAAATTGGTAGCCGTAGCCAAATTTGAGCTTCATGTGATAAATATCGTACGCATCTTCTGCGGCGGAAGCCTTGAGGATAATGGGATTCTCTGGCAGCATATCGAGGGAGAGTAAGTCGGGAAAGCCGTCATTGTTGATGTCGCCTATGTCATTTCCCATCGAAAAGCGGCTGGTGTGCATCAGGCTTTCGGCAGCCACATTGGCAAACGTGCCGTCGCCATTGCTAAGGTACAGATAATCATCCTCATGAAAGTCATTGCCGATGTATAAGTCAGGATAGCCGTCCAGGTTGATATCGCTGGCGGTGACGCCCAAGCCATAGCCAATTGCGGTACTTTTAATACCGGATTCCGCCGTGACATCGGTGAAGTAATTGCCATCATTTCGCAGCAGTCGGTCGCCGGCGGTGGGGTGTATTTCTCCTTCAAATGCTTCTTTCTGACCAAACGTACCATTCTGATGCACAGAGTGATTGAGCATGTAGATATCCAGATCGCCATCGAGGTCATAATCGAAAAAAGTAGCCTGCGTTGCGTAGCCAACAAGATCAAGCCCCCACTGCTCCGCTCGGTTTTCAAAAACCGGTACGCCATCGGCATTAACGCCGAGATTAATGTATAACTGATTCTTCCCCTGATAATTCAGGTGCTGCCCCAACTGACTGACGTATATATCCAGCAAGCCATCGCCGTTGACATCCACCATTGTGACGCCGGTCGTCCAGCCGGTTTCGCCGACAACACCCGCCACTTCCGTGATGTCTTCAAATTTGAAATCACCAAGATTGAGATACAACCGATTGGCATCCTGATTGGAAGTAAAATATATATCCGGTAGTCCATCATTATTGACATCTCCAACGGCAACACCCGCTCCATTATAGAAATACATATAGTTGAAAATATTCATCACAGGGGTTTCCGTCAATTGATTGACGAAGTCAATTCCGGTTTCTTCTGCGGTAAGCAGTTCAAAGCGCTTCGGCTCCGTGCTGCCTGCATCTTCGCAAGCTGCCAGCGCAGAAGCGCCCAGCAAAAGGAAAAAAAAACGAATTATATTTGCTTGTTTCATCATTGCATATCTTTTCGGGTCAACCAATCCGGCTTCCCAATTCTAAAAGTCAATTCCACTCAAACCAGTCATGGTGTGAGTTTCCAGGCGATCATTGTTTTTTGCCACCAGCAGCACCTGCCGACCGTTGGGCAAAGTGACCATTTGAAAATCGCGTACCTGCCCTCGCAACCGCAATCCGGAATGAGCCGAAGGTGTAAATTCAAATCGACCATCGCCCTGATTCAAGAGCAAGGCACCGTAGGATGCGTCGTAACGCCCTACTTCGGGTTTTGCAGCGTAAAAATTGCCGCCAAACAACAGATCAATGCGGCCATCTCTGTCAAAATCGTGTGCGAGGACGCCATACATCGGCGCAAATTGTGCCTGCAAAGGCAAAGCGACTGTCTGCCAATTATTTTCCCCTTCGTTCAGGTACAGGGTTGTAGCCAGGTTTTTTGCCTCCAGCACATACGCGCCTTCCAGCGCATCGGCCCCAAAGATGGCAGTTACGGATTTGTCTTTATACTCGTTGAAAGTTGTAAATTTTTTATTAATCATCGGCAGGATTTTCCCCAGATTGTGCTTTAGTGCGTAGGGATAATAGTCGCCATCTTCGTATTTTGCGAAGATTTGTTCGTAAGAACCATTATTATCGAAGTCCTTCACAATCAAACGCATAGGTGTGTCCACACTACCCCGGAAACGGGCATTCAATCCCAGATTACCGGCAATGACGTCCGGGCGACCGTCGGCATTGACATCCGCCAGTGCAAGACTTCGCCACAGCCCCTCAGAATCGGGAATTTCGCGTGCAGCATCGGTGGGGAAGCTGCCATTCTGATTGTACAAAATAGTAATCGGCATCCAATCGCCGGCGATTATCAGATCGGGGCGTCCATTTCCATCCAAATCTGCTACCTGCGCAGCCGTTACCATACCAATATCCCGGAGCCGGGGCGCTCGGAGCGCTGTGACGTCTTTGTAATTGCCCTGCCCGTCGTTTTCAAACAGGAAACTACTCGTAGGCACGCCATAGCCTTTGGCATCCAGGCGTCCACCGACGAACAGGTCCAGGTCGCCATCGCCGTCGTAATCCAGCGCTTGCACGCAACTGCTCACCCGCTTGAGCCGGGGCAGCGCTTCTTCCTTTCGCACCAACGCGCCATTTTCATTCAAATACAAACGATCCTGCAATAGCTCATTTTGCAGTAAAAACTCACTGCCGCCGCTGGTCACGTACAAATCCAGGTCGCCGTCGCCATCGGCATCAAAAAATATGGCATCGACATCTTCGTGTGCCCGGTCAGCTGTGAAAACAGGCATCGCCTGCAGTTTGTACCGCCCCGCAACCCGATCAAAAATGTACAACTGCCCTGCCTGCTGATGCGCGCCGCAAAGGTAGAAATCATCCGCACCATCGCCATTGATATCGCCAACTGCCAGGCGCGGGCCTTCATTCGACAGCATGTGGTACAGCAGCCGATCCCGGTCGAAATCGACAAAGGTATTCTCAAAATGCAGGGGCGAACCGTCAGCAAAGAGATTCGCAGCCGTGCCAAAGATTGTTTCCCCCGGCGGTTTTGGGGCTACATTCAGGTTCTTTGAATCCGCATTTGCATTTGTAAAATCAATTTCGTGTAATCGGTTGATAGCGATTTGATGATCGTATCTGATCACAGCGCCATAAGGACTGATGACAAGCACCGAATCCACCGCGTTCGCTGCACCAATACCAATCACCGGCTCATAGCCCATAGAAGACTGAAAACCCCGCATGGGCATGTGCTCGTGGTAGAGCGTTTCGTCCCCGAGATATACCAGGATTTTTGTGCCAATGCCAAAGGTATTTTTTTGTGTTCCCTTGATTTTAAACTTGAGGTAGTTGTTATTTTTCAGCCGTTCGGTTTGATTTTGATAGGCAAAAAGCCGATCGTTCACATTATTAACGATCAGATCGAGGTCGCCATCGTTGTCCAGATCGCCGTAAGCAGCGCCATTGGAGTGAGACGGCTGGTCGAGTCCCCAGGCGGCTGTCTGGTTTTCAAACCGAAAATTGCCCTGATTTGCAAATAAATAGTTGCTGATTTTATTGGAAGGCATCCGCTCGACGTAAGTTTTGAAGTCAATCGTTTTGCCACTGCGAGCCGCCCGGAAATTTTCATCACTTGCCAGAAAATTGATAAAATCCTGATCGGTTACGTCTTTATAAACGCCGTTACAAACGAATATATCGCGGTAGCCGTTATTGTCAAAATCAGCAAGCAGCGCCCCCCAGCTCCAGTCGGTGGCGTCCACGCCAAGCGCCTGGCTGATTTCGCTGAAGGTATCGTCGCCATTGTTGATTTGCAATGTATTGCGCATAAACTGATGGTGAAAATCATTGCGCAGCATGAGTTGGTAGGTATCAAAATCGGTAAAATTGGTCGTTTGCTTGAGGCGATCCAGTTTTTCGGGAAGCATATCGGTCACGAATACCTCCGGGTATCGGTCGTTGTTCAAATCCGCCATGTCTGCGCCCATAGAAAAATGACTGGTGTGCCCCATCTGCTCGGTCAGGGCTTCCCGGAAGGTTCCATCTTTCTGATTGATGTAGAGGTAATCCCGCTCGTAGAAGTCGTTGGAGATGTAAATATCCTGCCAGCCATCGAGATTGACATCGCCAACGGTAACGCCCAGCCCGAAGCCGATCACGCTGCCGTAGATACCCGCCGCTTCGCTCACATCGACGAACTTACCATCGTCGTTTAGGTAGAGCTTATCGCCGCCCCGGCGGTCGCGCTCGTTGCGCAGATTGGCATAGCCAAGCGAAGAAACCGGCCGGAAGGAATTATTGAGGATGTAGCAATCGAGGTCGCCATCTTTATCATAATCAAAAAACACGGCATGGGTAGAAAACCCATCGTCGCCTAAGCCATATTCTTTAGCCCTTTCGGTAAATGTCAAATCGCCATTGTTGATGTACAACTCATTTTCCTTATCGTCGCCGTCCAGATCACCAGAGTTGCAGACATAAATATCAAGCAGCCCATCGCCGTTAACATCCGCCATCGCCACGCCGGTTGACCAGGCTTTGATACCTGCAACGCCCGTTTTTTCGGTTATATCTTCAAATTGAAAATTGCCTTTGTTGAGGTATAATTTATTGGATAACTGGTTCGCTGTCAGAAAAATATCTTCCAGTCCATCGCCATTGATATCGCCGATAGCGACGCCGCCGCCATTGTAATAATTTCGATAGCGAAAAACATCGAAGCGCTCGTCCAGTTCGAGATTATTGGCAAAATCGATATTGGTTTGCCCGGACGGAACTTCCACAAAAAGTCTGTCGCCTGCCGTCGTAGCATTTTCCTGATTGGAAGATTGACAAGCATTTAGGATGGGCATCAGCGCGAGAGCCAGGGTTGAAAGCCTCATAATTAGCTGAGTTATAATTACAAACAAGGGTGGTAACCCTTTCGGAATCTACCACCCAAGTTTATATTTTCAGAACAAAATTACAAATTAGTAACCAGGATTCTGCTGCAGGTTCGGGTTTGTGTCAATTGCCTGCTGCGGAATCGGGAACAATGCGCGGAAGTCCGGTGAAGCGGCCTTATTCTCCCAGGCGCTCAGGAAATTACCAAAGCGAACCTGATCGTTTCTTCTCCAGCCTTCCCAGTACAGTTCGCGTCCTCTTTCTGCCAGCAGTTCTGCTTCATCGAGCGAAGCCAGTGGCTGCGCACCCCGCACGCTGCGCAGGTCGTTCACGATAGAAAGCGCAGTAGCAGCATCTCCTTTTCTCAGATAAGCTTCCGCCTTCATAAGCAGCACATCCGCATAGCGAATCAACACGTAATCGTTTTCGCCAGCATTGGTGTTTTCATAATCGGGAATGTACTTGATAACCCGAATACCTTTGCGCTCGTCATTACCCGCCAGGTCAATATCTCTGGAAAACACGAGGTCGTTACCGGGTCTATCCTTGAGCGGATTGCCATTTGCATCGAACTGCTGCCCGATCAGGAAGCCGGCATTCAATCCACTCACGTCGGTCAATCCATCCAATGGACCACCTCTGCGCTGATCGCCTTCGGCAAACTGATCGTAGAAATTGCCCAAAGTTGTAAAGCCATTCCAACCGGAAGGATTCTGGTTGTAGTGCAGCGTCATAAACACGCGGTTGTGCGGTCCGTCACCGCCGCCCACTAGCTGACCGCGTCTGTTCGGCACGGTAAAGATCAATTCAGGAGAAGTCTCCGCATTCATTGGAATAAAGTTGTCAAAGTAGTTGGTTGCCAATTGGAAACCAGTCACAGCATCGGTCAGTTCGATCACGCGATCCATATCGGCTGCTGCGAAATCGTACGGTCCGGCAGGATTGCTGGCTGTAAATACTGCTTTGTTGAGCAATACCTTCGCCAGGAATGCCCGCGCGGCAGGCTTGGAAGCACGCCCGACGTCAGAGAATTCCGGCAAATCGGGAATAGCCTGCTCCAAATCCTGAATAACGAGATTAGTCGCTTCCGTTCTGGTCAGTACGCGCGGATCGACATCCGGTCCGTCGTCGGCTTCCCGAATCGGTACCTGACCAAACAAATCCACAAGATGGAACATATAATATGCCCGAACAAATTTCGCCTCAGCGGCTTGTTGCGGATTTGGATTAGCAGCCAGCGCTTCGATGGTACGGAATACACCTCTATTCAGATCATTCCAGGCATCTACGACGTACTGGTGCGTGGGATCCCAGTTGTGGGCATGCAACGAACGCCAGATGCCATTATCACTCCAATCTGTACCTCTGGTTGGTCCAATCATTTCATCAGAAGAATGCTCGGTAAGTGCGTACGTATCGGTCTGCCCGTGAAAGACAGAGCCCAACTGATTGTAAGCCGAATTGAGCAGCTCGGCTGCGGTTTGAGAGGAGCCGCCTTGGTCACCCTCTACCGGCACAGAGTCCGTAAACTCATAGTCAATATCGCAAGCGACCAGAGAGACTCCGACCAAAATGGTGAAAAAATATTTGAAAAGTTTCATACTAGAACTACTATTTAGTTTACTTAAAATTAACATTTACACCCAATGTGAACAATCTTGCACGCGGGTATGGCGTGTAATCAATACCCAGCGAAGGCACATTGTTCAGCGACTTATTTACGTCCACTTCCGGATCCTGACCACTGTAACCTGTAATGGTGAAAATATTTTGACCCGTCAGGAACAAGCGCAAGCTGTTGAAAGTGCTGGAACCAGCCGTATTGAATGTGTAACCAATGTTGAGGTTTTGGAAACGGACGAAAGACCCATCTTCCAGGAAGCGTGTAGAAGCATCCGGTGAATTGAGGATACTTTCGTTGGAATTAGCTACCTCTGGCGTTACATTTCTACCATTAGCTAACGCTCCTTTAGTAAACAGTGCATTTGCCGTATTGTTGTAAAGATACTGTCCAAATACGCCATTAAAGAAGGTACTGACGTCCAGATTGCGAAAACGGAAGTTTAGCGTCAAACCGGCGGTTACATCCGGTAGCGGGCTTCTGCCAATAAATGTAATGGCTTCATTGTCCGCATAGATATTGAATCCTTCGCTATCAAAACCATCAAACGTTCTCAGGTAGTAAGAGTACAGGGGTTGTCCATTGGCGATACGCTGAGCAAAAGCGCCCGTCAAGCCCTGACCATTGATCTCGCCGGTGTTGATCAATCCGATCGGTCCTTCCACGATGTTGTCGTTGTAGGTTGCATTAAAGCTGACGTCGAAACCAAAGTCGGATTTATCAACGATGACGGTGTTGATCATGAATTCTACCCCGGTGTTAATCACGTCTGCATCGAGGTTCGTCCAGGTAAACGGCTGAGGCGCCGGTTCGGCGGAAGTCAATCTGAGCAGCAGGTCGGAGGTAACGCGGCGATAGAAATCCACAGAACCACTGATGCGACCGTTGGAGAAAGCATAATCCAAACCAAAATTGATCTGAGAAGTTTCTTCCCATTGCAGATTTTCATTGGCAAAGGAAACCTGCGTTAAGCTACCATCACCCTGGTATCTTCTGCGGTCGAAAGCTTCGCCACTGGAGAATTCCTGGTTACCGGTGATACCATAACCAACTCTCAGTTTCAAGTCATAGAATAAATCCGGAATAAAGTCTTCCTGGCTCAGACGCCAAGCAAAAGCCGCAGAAGGAAAGTAACCGTATTGGTTTTCCGAACCGAAGCGGCTGGAACCGTCTGCGCGCAGGGTAGCCGTGAAGAGGTACTTGTTCGCCAGCGAGTAATTCACCCGACCGAAGAACGACTGCAGGTTGTCGATACCGAAATTGGAGAATGCCCGGTAGGCATCGGCATTGTTGTTGAAGTCAGCCGATTCCAGGTTATTCAGCATGATGTTCACATCCGTCGTGCGGAAGCGCTGTGCCTGGATACTATTAAACCTGCGCTCAAACTTCTGGAAGGAATAACCAACAACGGCGTTTACATTGCTGTTGGAAAACTCGCGATTGAAATTCAAGGTGTGCTCTATCAGTTCACTGTATGCAAAATCATTCAAAAGGTTGGCTCTACCGTCATTGTTCTGAATATCTGCAATATTCAAAAGGGAAGAGGCAGCCTGACGTCTGGTGGACTCGGCGCGGTCAACCCCCACATTCATGCGATAGGAAAGCCCTTCGGCAATTTTCACATCCGCAGAGATGCTACCTAAAACGCGGGTAGTTGCCGTTCTGTCTCTGATATACTCCAAAATAGCTGCCGGATTCCGCTGGTCGTTGCCTGGCTGCAGAAACTCGCCCTTGTCATCGAAGATCGGGCGGGTCGGGTTGGCATTCAGGGCAGCGCCCAGAATGTCGCCTTCAAAACCGGCGCGGTCAGTCACCCAGGGGTTTTCATCCTGTACATTACCGACCGTCAACTGAGAAGACAGCGTAACCCGCTCATTCAAAAACTTATGGCTCGTATTGATTCTGGCCGTATAGCGCTGCATGGCGCTGTTTTCCATAATACCCTGCTGATCCAGATAACTGAAAGAGATGCGGTAGTTGGAATTAGCCGTGCCGGAGCCGTAAGACACATTGTGCTGATTGGACAGCGTATTGCGAAAGATGACATCCTGCCAGTCGGTATCTCCACCGAAATCAGCTTCGGCAAGATTGCCACCGGTAGCCGCAAATGCAGTGCGCCATTCGTCTGCGCTGAGTAGGTCATACTTTTGTGTAATAGAACTCAACGTCATACTACCCGAATAAGAAAGACCGGTATTACCGGATGCGCCCGACTTGGTAGTAATCAGAACAACACCATTCGCACCACGAGAACCATAAATAGCCGTTGCGGAGGCATCCTTGAGGATCGAAATACTGGCGATGTCATCCGGGTTCAGAAAGTTGAGCGGGTTACGGGCCGATTGCCCGCCGCCGCCAAAGTTGCCGGCACCGCCGCTCGATACGTTACCGCCATCCAGCGGCACCCCATCCACTACGAATAGCGGATTGTTGCCGGAACGTACAGAAGACGTACCACGAATACGAATATTCGCGCCTGCGCCCGGTTCGCCACTCGCGGTCGTTACCTGCACACCGGCAGTACGCCCCTGGAGCAATTGCTCCGGCGAGTTGATGACACCTTTGTTAAAATCCTTTTCGGTAATGGCAACGACTGCGCCCGTTGCATCGTTCTTCTTCACAGTGCCATATCCCACAACGACCACCTCCTCCAGCAGTTCGCCGGCGGAAAGGGCAATATTGACCACATCGGATGCGCCGAGTGTGATGCGTTGAGATGAATAACCCGTGTAAGAGAATTCCAGTACGTTAGAACCTTCCGGAACATTCAGTGAGTAAGACCCATCGATATCCGTTACTGTACCTGAAGATGTGCCAATAACTAGAATGTTGGCACCAATGAGTGGATCACCTGTTTCCTGATCGGTGACCGTACCGGTGACGGTACGTTGTGCGTAGGTGTAGCTACACATTGCCACGATCAAAACCACCAGGGACCATTTGTAGTAATAGTCGACTCTAAATTTCATACATTACTTCGGTTTAATTAAACAAACAAAGAAAAATTTTCTTACTGTCTTGAAATATCTTTTGTGTTCAAGGGATAATTTAGTACGCTGGATGACCAGCACTTTCGACAGTTCTTTGTTTTCTGTTGTTTGTTTTCGATCTTGGTCTTTTTCCGCGTAAGCGTAAATTTGTTAGGATTAACCCTATGTGTGTTTTTTACACTAATATATAATTCTGTAAAAATCGAAATTATGCTTGAAAAAAACAAGAATAAATAAGAATATTTTCCCAAAACTTACCATACCGAATATTATTGCGTATGGCAATATTGTAAAAAAACCATAACTTATGGTCTTAAGAAAACACATTGCTACCCGGCTATGAAAAAAAATCTGCTTACAATCGCTTTGCTTAGTCTTTGCTTTACACTTACCAATGCGCAGTTGTACGACATCAACGTGCAGCGTAATATCAAAAAGATTGACATTCCTTTTGAATATGAGAACAATTTCATCATCGTAAAAGTCATCTTCAACGATATTTTCCCGCTGAAATTCATCTTTGACACTGGCGCCGAGCACACCATTCTCACCCGCCGCGAAATCACGGACTTGCTGCAAATACGCTACGACCGACAGTTTACCCTGAAAGGCTCCGACCTTACAACTGATTTGTATGCCTATCTGGCAACGGGCGTGAGCCTCTCCATTCACAACCTCATGGCGGTCAATCGCCCCATACTGGTACTGGAGGAAGACTATTTTCGTTTTGAACAATACGGCGGCATTGAGGTGCAGGGCATTCTGGGCGCGGATTTGTTCCGCCGCTTCGTAGTACAAATCGATTATCGGCGGCAGGTTATCACCCTCTATGACCCTGAGAAATTCACCCTGCCCCGGGGGAAGTTTGTAGAATTGCCGATTGATATCGCCCGCAACAAACCCTACCTCTCCGTTGGCACCACCCTCTCTAGCGATACCACCATAGCAACCCGGTACCTCCTCGACACCGGCGCGAGCCTTTCGCTGCTGCTTTACACCAATACGCATCCGATGCTGGATTTGCCACCGCGCTACATAAAGACCAAAATCGGTATGGGCCTGGGTGGTTTTCTGGAAGGTTTTCTGGGGCGGGTAGAAAAGCTCGACCTGGGGGAAGGACTTCTTCTTCCGGGGGTTATTACCAATTTTCAGGAAATCCCCGCAGATATTGATTCTGCTTTTCTGAGTGGACGAAACGGCATCATCGGCAATCAGATTCTCGAAAGATTTGAGGTGATTATCGATTATATGCGGGGAAAAATTTATCTGGAACCGCAAAAAAACTACAAAGAGCGATTCGAATATGATAAAAGCGGGCTGGTGATAGCCGCTTCCGGCAATAATCTGAACGAATTTGTAGTAGTGGATATCGTCAGTAACAGCCCGGCGGCAGAGGCAGGCGTGGAAGTGGGAGATGAAATAGTCGGTATTAATTTCATCCCGGCGGGCTTCCTTAGCCTCTCGGGCGTTACCCGAAAGCTGCGCAAACGCGAAGGCAAACGCATCCGGTTGGCGGTAATCAGGAATGAGGAGCGCCTTATCTTCCAATTTGAGTTGAGAAGGCTGATCTGAGGGTGGTTTTTAAAGTTTATCCGTGCAGAAGGCTTGGTTTTTTCCGGCAAAAGAATTACCTTTGCCGACCGTTTTAATAATTAAATAATCATTCATAATTTAACAGCTCATGTTTGCAATCGTAACAATAGCTGGTCAGCAATTCAAAGTTGAGGAAGGGCAGGAGCTCTTCGTCCACCAGCTAGAAGCCGGAGAAGGCGATGCGGTTACCTTCGATCAGGTTTTGCTGATCGATAGTGATGGCAACGGCAACATCTCTCTCGGCACGCCGGTGCTGAATGCAGCCAAAGTCAATGCTACCGTGCTCGGTCATCAGAAGGGTGACAAAGTCATCGTATTCAAGAAGAAAAGACGCAAAGGCTACAAACTGAAGAAAGGACATCGTCAATCATTCACCAAGATCAAGATTGACAGTATTGTAGCGTAAAAAATTGGTGATTATTAATTGTAAACGGATGTACGTTTTCGATTGACAATACCAGACAACATTAACTTTAAAAATTCCTGAAAAATGGCACATAAAAAAGGTGAAGGTAGTACGCAAAATGGACGCGACAGTAGAGCGAAACGCTTGGGCGTAAAGCTTTTTGGCGGTCAATATGCGAAGCCCGGAAATATTATCGTACGCCAGCGTGGCACCAAATTTCATCCGGGCGAGAATGTGTATATGGGTAAAGATTATACCCTGCACGCTGCCGTAGAGGGCACAGTGGCGTTTACCAAGAGAAGACAGGATCGCACGTTCGTGAATATTGTTCCTTTTGAAGAGGTGGTGGAAACAATCGCCAAGCCTCAACCCGAAAAAAAGGAAAAACCAGTGGCAGCAGCACCGGTACAGGAAGTAAAAACGGAAGAACCGGCACCGGTAGTCGAAGCACCAAAGCAAGAAGAGCCGCCGAAAGCTGAAAAAAGCGAACCAAAAGCTGCTTCCGGTGATAAAATCAAGCTGCCTTCGGGCAAGACTATCAAAGCCGATGACCTGAAAGTAATTGAAGGCGTGGGTCCGAAAATCGCTGGCTTGCTGGAAGAAGCAGGCTTCAAAACCTGGGCCGACGTAGCCAACGCTGACCTCGACGCACTGCAAAAGGTACTCGACGAAGCGGGTAGCCGCTACAGAATGCACGACCCGGCCACCTGGTCGAAGCAGGCAGAACTCGCCGCTGCGGGCAAATGGGAAGATCTGGAACAATACCAGGACGAACTGAAAGGCGGAAGAGAAGTCAACGAAGAAGAATAAGAATTTTAGTTTTCATAGCTTTATGTTTTTAAGCTCTGTTTCTTCGGGAATAGAGCTTTTTTATTTCGCACATCTTTGTGTTACCAAATCATGGGCAGCGCGTCAAATCGTGGACGAGATTTAGTAAACCGTTGAGTTATCTGAAAGCACGGTAACAGAAAACAAGGAACCATTTTCAGGAACAATTTTGGCGGAATTGTTGTAAATTGGAGAAAAAAGCAAAAAGGATATGACGAAGCGTACGCAACAAATAATTGATAAGATCAGCCACCTCCAAATAGAGGAGCTTGAAATGATTTTAAAGGAGATCCTCAATCGAATCGATCAACAGAAGCGCGTGGAGTCTATTTTGGATGAATATATAGGAATTGGGAAGGGTCTTTGGCAAACAGACGCTCAGGCATATGTTGAAGAGCTTAGGAGTGAAGAAGAAAAAAGCCTGCCAGAATGAAGATTTTTATTGACACAGCCCCATTTATATATCTTATCGAGAACCATCCTGTATTTGCCGGTAAGATGAAAACGCTTATCACGGATGCCATTGTAAATGGAGAAGAAATTGTAACAAGCGTAGTAACGATTTCTGAATTTGGAGTGAAACCTACAAAAGAAAACCGCTTAGACCTGATCAAAAAATTTGAAGAATTGCTGGCCCGGCTAAATGTAGAAATATTGGTGATAGAACAATCCGCTGCAAAAAAGGCCTATGAATTGAGGGCAAAATATCAATTTCTCAAAGGAATGGATGCTTTTCAGTTGGCGCTTTCTATAAATGAGAAATGTGACCGTTTTATTACCAATGACAAAAAACTGAAAAGAGTCATAGAAATTAATGTTGAAACGATGGATGACTTATAGGGTGAAAAAGACCTTCACACAATAAAGTTCAGAACTGCCAGCCCTCCTAAACGTTGGCCTGCCGTCTGCACCAACGGATTTGCAAAATCCGGGTAAATAATCTTACGAACTTTTAGAGGTTTTAGTTATCAGAAAATTACTGAATTTCAGGGGTTTAGCAAATTCAACTTTGATTATATCTCCTCTGCCGCAGGTTTGGGCAACCACCCCTGATTGCCATCCAGCAATTCAATCTTATACCAATTCCCAATCTGATCGAGCAGGCGAATCGTCGTGCCTTCGTGCAGTAGCCGAAGCGACTCGCTGACTTCATCCGGCGCACTGCGCAGGGCTACCTCTCTTCGGATGATGATGGCTCTGCGGCTGTTTTCCTCTAATTGCACCCGGCTGTTTGCCAGCGCAAAAAACAAACCGCTGAATGCCAAAAATATAATTCCGACCACAAACCCTATTTTTTTTAATTTTCGTGCTTTGCCCAATATCCAGAACACCAGCCCGCTCATTCCCAGCCAGAGAAAAATGACCGCCAGCGCACTCCAGCCGTTTTTCGGCAACGACAAACTGGCCTGCCGCCACCATTCCATCAGGAAAAAATCGGGAAGTGCATCTATTTCATCCGCCAGTTTCTGGCGAGCTACGCTCAGGTTGTGCTGTAAATCCGCGTCATCAGGATCCAGCAATAATGCCCGCTCGTAGTATAACACCGCTTTGCCCAGGCTATCGAGCCGAAAATAGCTGTTGCCCAGGTTATAATATAATGCCTCTGACTGATAGCCCTGTGCTTGCAGCGCTTTGTATTGTCGCAGTGCTTCCGCATAATTGCCGGCTTGATAAGCTTCGTTGGCACGCTGCATTTGCCGCTCCGCCTCCGGGGCAGCGCTGTATCCGAAGCATACTGCCAGCAGAAAAATACTAATCGTTAGAAGGTGCTTCTGCCGTTTCATCTTTTTTCGGTATGGTTTGATTTTTTTTACTGGCTAATAATACATCGTACCGATCTTTCGGCCGCCTGCTGACTTCCCAACTGAAGCCGTCGAGCTTCAGTTCTTCGTGTTTTGCCTGTTTCATTGGAAACAGCGTAGCCTGAGGTGCCGTGTAAAACCGAATATTGTCAATCTGATTATTACCAAAATACATCAGCATTTCACTACAAAGTATCTTGTTCACCCCAACGTAGGCGCTTTGCTCATCCAATGCGTAATAAACCGATTCGGCGTTCCCTTGCACATCCATACGCCTCAGTTCTCCCTCTTCAAAAAATGCAGTGATGTCCCGTCCTTTAATTTGATTGAAAAAAATCTGATCGGGCGAATTGACAATAAACCCGTTGTTCTGCAAAAAAATTCGATCTATCGCATTGTTTTTCAATAAAATATCAACGGTATCGGCGACGAATTGCGTTGTGTCTGACCAGATAATCGGATCGTTGTACAAACGAAAAGTAGAATCTATTCCCGAATACGCCAGGGAATCGCAAATAGCCTGTAAGTTGCTCTTGAAAATACGAACATCCCGATAAGCAAAAAGCGTGCGCGACGTGTCGTTGGTGAGCGTATCAATCATTTGCACCGCCAGCAGCGTATCGGAAGACAAAAAAAGAGAATCCGACTCCACCTCTGTGATGAGCAGCGGTCGCCCCTGCTGCCCGCCAACCGCCTTCAGGTAATTCGTACTCCGGTTATAATCCGCTCGCTCACATAGGATTGTAAGATTTGCCGAGGTGTCCTGCCAGATAATATTACCCAGCGCGATGCCAATGCCATTGCCTTCGGTATAGGCGATTTGATCCGCCTCCAGAATTTGCGGCGGGTCAATCACGCGCGATCGCCCTTTCGTCGAATACAATTCGTTTTTCCGATCATAAATGATCTCTTCTGCTACGATATTCCGGGTAGAATCCCGATAGCTCGCATCACCGGTGAGGTAATACTTATCATTCAATTTTTCGTAGCGGATATTATTGGCAATCGCTTCCTGGTTCTCGTCCGTAAATTGCGCGTTGCCATCCAGGTCATAAATTTCATTTTTACCATCGTAGCGAATGGTGTCGGCGACGGCTTCCTGCGTGTCCCGGGCAAACTGAGCATTTTTCCGAAACTCTGCCAGATTATTCTGCGTATCATAATAGCCATCTTCGCAGTAGATCCTGGTGCTGTCACTAATGATGAGGGTCGGTGCCAGGAAAAAAACGGTGCGGGTTTCGGTATTGAATTTAAGCGTATCGGATCGCAAATTAAAATCCGGATCAATGACTACCACGCTGTCCCGAAAAAACACTTCATCCTGGTTTACAAAGTAGTAGCCCCGCTTGCTGCTGAGTTGGGTATCGTTATTGGTCAACGTTGCGCCTTCAAAGTAGGTCGCCGTTTTGGTATTCAAATCGTAATCGAGCCGCTCGGTAAAGAGCTTCTGCTGACCATTGACCAGCGCCACATTGCTGAAGAGTGCCGCCTGCTTCAGGTCGCCCCAATATATCAGCGAATCCGCGAAAACGCTGGTCGTGTCACCCTGCTGAATAATGACATTACCCTGTGCAACGACATAAACTTTATTGATGATCGTAGCCGAATCGCAGTACATAAAAATGCTATCCTGCCGCAATTCCACATTACCGCGAAATTTCTGCACGATGCTATCCCCTGCCTGAATATTCTCAAAAATATCGGCATAATCGACCTGCACCTCGTCTTTTTGTTCGGAAATAGTTGGTGGCTTGGTTTGGGCTGCGATTTCCAAAACAAGAAATGCAAGAAACAAAGCAAAAAAATATTGTACATACCTGTATTTCATTCCTCATTTTTTTCAGTAACGACCATTTTCTGCTAATGTTGGCTCACACGGCATCAAATTAACGAAACATTAATTGCATATCAAAGCCGCCGCTTCCTCCCCCACCAGGCTGCCAATAGCCACGCCCATACCGCCCAGGCGCACCGCCACCGCTACGTTTGGCAGCACCTCCCGAATAACGGGCGCTTTCTCCTCTCCTACGCCCATAATACCGCTCCACCACGTATCGATCTCGTGGGGTTGTCCGGGTAAAATAACCTCATACAGCAGTTTTTCCAGGTTAGAGCGGATCAGTTCCGTCGTGCCAAACTGGGTCGTTTGTTCTGCTTCCTTTGCCAGGTTTCTCCCACCACCGAGCAGAATGCAATTGCCGACATTCCGAAAATAAAAATAGCCCTCCTGGTAATGAAACGCGCCCCGCACGCGCAAACCGGGGATGGGTTTGGTGATTAACACCTGATTGCGAGCAGGTTGCACGGTCAGTTCGGGCAATAGCTGCCGGGCAAAGCCGTTTATTGTCACCAGTACTTTTTCGGCTTGCAGTTCCCAACCTTCCATAGTGTAAATGCGCACACCTTCCTCATCGCTTTCCACCGCTTCGATCTCCAAGCCATTCAATAGTCGAACACCACGCTCCGCCGCCAGCTGAATCAGCGACGCCATCATTTGCCCGGTATGCACCTGCCCTTCCAGTTGATTGACAATCAGATGCGCTACCCCATTCAGACCAAAATCAGCAATGCGCTCAGAAACAACCTGATATGCTCCAGGTTTCCCGGTGATGCTTTTCACTTTGTCGTTAAAATCCTCCAGGTGTTCCAGGCAGCGTTCGAATTTGTCTGCTTCCTCCGCCCGAAAAAGTTCAAATCCACCCAGTGGCTCGTACCCCAGCCCATGATCCCCAACCCGCTCACGCAGGCGTTGCAGTCCACGCCAGCGGCGGTCCACCAGCGCCCAAACCTCATCTTCTGATCTTCCCTGCAGATCATCCAGCAATTCGGTCATGCTGCCGAAACAGGCAAAACCGGCATTGCGTGTGCTGGCGCCGAACGGAAGTGTTCCTCTTTCCAAAACGACGACATTCAACGCTGGCTGTTGCTCTTTGAAATGTAAGGCTGCACTCAACCCTACAATGCCTCCACCAATAATAGCGACATCTATTCCGCGGAAGAAAGTCTCCCGCTCCCAAAAACTCAGCGTCTCAGGCGGTACAAAATGTTTCACATCTTTGCGTTTAGAATGGCAAATTTAATCATTTTAGAGCATCTCGTTACGGTTGATATGCTCCCGTGTGCTTATCTTTGCGGCAACCGAAAAAAATTAACTCATTATGATACAACGAATACAGAGCATCTTTTTGTTATTGGCAGCCGGCGGAGCATTTGGTGTCTTTGCCGCTCCTTTCGCAAAGACGCAGGACAATGTACAACAAACGGTCTTCGCCGATAGCGTTTACAATGTAAAAGACCACATGGGCATGGTAATTCTTTTTGCCATAGCAGGTATATTGGCACTGGTGAGTATTTTTATGTACAAAAACCGTTCGCTGCAGATGCGACTGACCATCTTTGCCTTTATTGCCAATTTATTAGCAATCGTACTGGGCGTTGTGTTTTTCATTCAGGCCAGCCCGGCGATTGGCGACCGCGAAGTACAGGACGCCGCCGGTATGTATCTGCCAGTCGCCACTTTCCTATTCACCTTGCTGGCTTATCGCTTCATCAGCAAAGATGAAAAGCTGGTGAAATCAATGGATCGACTTCGTTAAAAGCACAAGAGGTCTTCTGCTAATAGCAAGAGACCTCTTTTTTTGCGCGAAAAAGCTCCGAAATTATCTTCTGCGATCCGGACGCCTTTTCGCAGAGTAATTAATCTTTAGCTGTCCTGATTTTCTCAGCTGCGTCTTCACATCCTGGACAATCCCCATTGTCACGGAACCATCGACTCGCAAAGAAGAAGTAATCTGTCCTCGTCTTGCTTCCGGTACTTTTACCTTGTGCTGCTCCAAAAACAGCGGTATTTCAGCAACCGTAGCGAATTTATCGCCCAACTGCAAGCGGGGTTTTGTACCATATACCGCTTGATATTGCTCCGTAGGACGACCAACGTACAGGTAATTTACCAGTGATTTTTCTTCCAGCTTGGTCAATTCCGTAGCGAATGGAGTAACTACCTTTACTTTCAGCTCCGCGTCGCGCATGGTGGTAACCACCATAAAGAAGAAGAGCAACATAAAGATAATATCCGGTAATGACGCAGTCGAAATCGCAGGCGTAGTCTTACCTCTTTTCTTTTGAAATTTTGACATAACGCTTAAACTTTAGATCACGCTGTAAGCATGACTGGGTTTAACATAAATAATCTGGTAGCCTTCGACAACGTCGCTTCGTTCTCTGGTAATTACCTTTCCTCACCGAATGCAGTTGGTTCTGCCTCTGACAATACCATTGGAACTTCATCCTTGATGGCTTTGCGATAAGCGAGCGGCAGATCTTCACTGTAAGGCACTCCGTACTTGCGGCGGCTCAATTCGTCCCACAATTCATTGTAGGCGCCCTTGAGTTCGTTATATACTTCGAGGTATGTTTCGTAGTTCGTACCACGATCATTCTTCAAAGATATGATTGCCCGCGTAGGTCTTTCCGACAAATCTTCCCGACGCTGCGGATTCAAAATGAATTCCTTAGCGCGTTCTCTGAGTTGACCGATGTCTGCCGGTTCGCCCCTAACCAATAATTGGTTCTGAGCATTTACCAATACGGCGAAAACGTTACGTGATTTCAACTGCTCTACTTCCGGTGGTTCTTCTGACCACGGTGGCAACTTTACTGTGATCCCCTTATCCTCGACGATGGTCGTCGTCACCAGAAAGAATATCAGCAATAAGAAGGCAATGTCAGCCATAGAACTCGCATTCATCTCGTTCTGTTGTCTATTCCTTGCCATAATATATTATTTGAATAAATTAATAATCTCCGAAATCACAATGGATACGACAGCAAGTCCTGCCAGTACCATAGCCGTAGTAATACCTCCACCGACGATTTTTAGCTCGTTGGCGGTCATTCCTCCGTAGTTATCCACTGCACGAGCCATCGCACCGGTAGCTTCGCCGCTTGCGCTGGAATAGGCAATGAAAAAGACGGCTACAATAACGACCAAGCCCAAGATACCAAAAATAGAGGCCCGCAAGTTAGTTGCTGTTTGATAAATGGCGAAAACGATCGTCAGTATCAAAGCAGTCACTGCCAACGCAATAGATCCCTTTAAACCCACGTCAAATATGGAGGTTGTAAACTTTTCTTCGTCCGGCAAGCTATTGAAACTGGTAAGGTTGGATGAAGCGGTAACCAGAAACACCACCGTTACCAGAATTCCCAGACCAAAAGCAAGAGCTTGTCCGTTTTTCGTTAAAAATTTATACATAGCGTATTGAATTCTTTTTTATTTCTTAAAAATACCATTGGCAGCCATAATATCAACCAGCGCGATTGATGCATCTTCCATCTTATTGACAATACCATCAATCTTGGAGATAATGTAGTTGTAGAATACCTGCAAGATAATAGCCACAATAAGACCGAATACCGTCGTCAAAAGTGCCACTTTGATACCACCGGCAACGACCGTCGGCGAAATATCACCTACCGCCTCGATACGGTCGAAGGCAGTGATCATACCGATTACCGTACCCATAAAGCCAAGCATCGGTGCCAGGGCAATAAACAAAGAAATCCAAACCAAGCCTCTTTCCAGAAGACCCATTTGTACGCTACCGTAGGAAACGATCGCTTTTTCAACCGCTTCCGGACCGTCGTTTGCCTGCTTCAAGCCTTCATACAGAACGCTGGCAGTAGGTCCTTGTGTAGATTTGCAAACTTCCATCGCACCTTCAACATCACCTGACTTCAGGTTCTCGTCTATCCGCGCGAGTAGTTTGTCCGTGTTAGTCGTTGCAATATTCAACGTAATAATACGCTCGATTGCAAATGCCAGACCCAGAATCAAACAAACCAGTACGAAACTCATGAATGTCCAGCCACCATCGATGAAGTACTTCTTCAGCAACTGATAGCCACCCAATTCTGCATTTGGATCATCTGCAGACAGCGTCGTAGTCTCTGTGTTGTCATCCTGCGCGTATGTGACATTGCTTGCGCTTACCGCTAACACCAAAACAAGCAATAGAGTTAATAATTTTCGCATAGTCAATAAGGTTTTACGATTGTTTTTTGTGATGAAATAATTGATTTTCCGTTCTTATTTCCTAAAATTTTAATGGCGGAGAGAGCGGGATTCGAACCCGCGATACCCGGTTAGGGTATACACGCTTTCCAGGCGTGCGCCTTCGACCGCTCGGCCACCTCTCCCTATCCACCACTTTTAGGTTTCTAAACTTAAGAAAGTTCAAAACAAAAGGCTTGCAATATCAAAATTAATTGCAAACTTCTACCTCGCTCTCTATTCTTTTCCGGATCGCTGCTTTCTGTTTTTCAAATCACCAATCCGAAAGTGTTTTTCAATTTCTATCCGTACGATCTTTTATCATCCGGAGTTCCTTTGTTCAGGAAACGCCAACAAAAATAATCATTCAGCGCTTTAGAACAATAGTGTATGCCACAAAAATTGTAAAAAGATGTAACAAATCAAAATTTTTTAAGATTCTGCCTTGTTTTGCACCATTGAAAATTGGCAAAAACTATTGATTCTCGTGCAAAATCTGC
>CAZFBU010000001.1:18461-26317 GCA_964517175.1 uncultured Saprospiraceae bacterium | reverse complement strand
ACCATATCAATGACCAACTGCGTTGCTTTTCTGGTATGTATGACAATCGGAATGTCCATTTTTTTCGCCCACTCGCATTGTGTTAGAAAAGATTCTTCCTGCTGTTTGCGAAAAGTTGTATCCCAATGTAAGTCCATTCCAATTTCGCCAACGGCACAAAATGCCCGTTTCTCAAGCCATCCGCGCACTTTTGCCAGTTCCTCCCGGTAGTTTTCACCCACTGAGCAAGGATGCAATCCCATCATCGCAAAACAGTGCTCCGGATACGCCGATTCCAGTTGCAGCATGGCCGCCACAGAGCTGCTGTCGATGTTCGGCAGGTACATTTTCTCCACACCAGCATCCAGGGCGCGGCGTATCATCGCATCGCGATCACTATCAAATTGTTCCAGGTACAAATGCGTATGCGTGTCAATTAATGTCATGATTTTTGTTTCGTTGTTTTGGGGCACAACGTTTCAAATATAAGGATCGTTTTCCGGGGGCATTTTTAATAGCCACTGTACCCTCCATGATAAAATGGCGATTGACAGTTTTTTGGTGGGTTGGCATTCATTTTTGCGAAAAATACGAATCCAAAGCGTTTTTTTATATATTTTTTTAACTTTTAACCTTATTCGGTGTAAAATTCTAAATCTGACGGCGGCATTTCAATTTTGCAGAGCGAATCGCAATCTGTTTTTACTGGTCGAACAGGGAATCTACGAACGCCCGCTTGTTAAACACCTGCAACTGTCCAATACCTTCCCCTACGCCAATGTATTTGATCGGCACCTTAAACTGATCGGAAATGCCAATGGCAACACCCCCTTTCGCCGTGCCGTCGAGCTTCGTTAGTGCCAGCGCCGAGACTTCCGTCGCATTGGTAAAGTGCTTTGCCTGTTCGATGGCATTCTGTCCGGTGGTTGCGTCTAGTACCAGCAAAACTTCGTGGGGCGCGCCCTCCAGGCGTTTGCTAATCGAGCGTTTGATCTTGCCCAGTTCGTTCATCAGGTTGATTTTGGTGTGCAGTCGCCCGGCCGTATCGATGATCGCTATGTCATAGCCTTCAGTGACTGCCTTATCAACCGTTTCGTAGGCTACCGCCGCCGGGTCGGTATTCATGCCTTTGCTATAAAAATCGCAGCCCACTCGCTCCGACCAAATTTTCAACTGATCAACCGCTGCCGCCCGGAAGGTATCGCCGGCACCGAGAATTACTTTTTTGCCTTGCTGATGAAACTGATGCGCCAACTTGCCGATAGTTGTCGTTTTGCCAACGCCATTGACCCCCACCACCATGATAACCGTAGGTTTTGCATTGCCGCCGGGCGGTGTAAAATCTTCGACATCCTCGGTGTTGTTTTCCGAAAGCAACTGCACGATCTCATCCCGCAGTATTTCATTCAATTCGGAAGTGCCGAGGTATTTGTCGCGCGCTACGCGGTCTTCGATGCGCTCGATGATCTTGACCGTCGTATTCAACCCGACATCAGAGGAAATCAGCACGCCTTCCAGTTCGTCGAGCACTTCTTCGTCAACGGTCGTCTTGCCGGCGATGGCTTTGGATAGCTTCCCAAAAAAACTCGATTTGGTTTTTTCCAACCCTTTATCGAGGTCTTCTTTCTTATCTTTGGTGAAAAAGTTTGAGAAAAAACTCATGCGTTTGCTTTTTATCGCCGGCTGAAGCCAGCGCTACGATAAAACACAAAGAGGCTTTCCCGAAATCAGAAAAGCCTCTTCATATAACAAAATACTGCAATCGTTTTTATTTGATATCAGCGAAAAATTCTTTCACTTTATCTTTGTGCACGATCACTTCTTTGTAAGAATACTTGCCCGTTTTAGCGTTTTTCACCGGCTTGATAACCTTTACGTGATCCTTACCGGAACCAGCGTTTTGGGCACGTTGCGCAACTCTTGCGTTCTTTGATACTTTTGCCATGATTGATTATTTTTTCAGTTATCTGATTTAATATGGAAAACACCGGTTCGCTCAGGAAAGTTCCCTTACTTGATTTCGCGGTGTACCGTATAACGCTTCAAAATAGGGTTATACTTTTTCAGTTCCAGGCGATCCGGCGTATTTTTCCGGTTCTTCTCCGTCACGTAGCGGGAAGTACCCGACATGCCTGAATCTTTGTGCTCCGTGCATTCCAAAATAACCTGAATGCGATTACCTTTACTCTTCTTAGCCATTGTCTGAAAGAATTATTTTTGCTCTTTGATTTCCATTCCGGTGTAGGTGCCCTTTGCTTTCGCTTTCTGGATGTAGGCATAAACGCCCAGCTTATTGACCGTGCGAATGGCTTTGGTCGTTAAGCGCAGCGTAATCCATTCCCCTGTTTCCGGTACGTAAAAACGCTTCTTCTGCAAATTCGGCAGAAAACGGCGCTTCGTCTTGCGGTTGGAGTGCGATACGTTGTTGCCCGTAATCGGGCGCTTTCCCGTCAATTGACAAACCTTCGACATAATCTTGTGCGTTGTTGATTGCGAATCGCTGATAATCAGCTTACTTTTTAATAAATAACCCGGTGACTCTGTAAGGATTCGAACCTTAAACCTCCTGATCCGTAGTCAGGTGCTCTATCCAATTGAGCTACAGAGCCATATATTTATCTAGTGTTTCTCTTGTCTTTCAATATTTTCTGACCGAAAGCCCAATTTCCGCCCGAGGCGGATAAAGAGCTACAGAGCCATATTTCATTTAGTGTTCCACTTGTCTCTTATAATTTTTCGACCAACTCCACTCTTATAAAATTTTTCCTGCTCTCTCGCTTCTGCTCTCGTATTAAAAGATTCGAAGAAGAAAGCCTTCCAGGGTTTGAAAGCTTTTGTTGACTTTACTTTCCCAGAGTTATGCTCTCTTAATCGCTTATCCACATTTTCCGACATCCCCACGTAAAATCGATCAGAAATTTCACTTTTCAAGATATAAACGTAAATCATACTTTTTAGATTTACTTTTTCAGGTGCTCCCTGCCCGCCTCAGGCGGGTATCCAATTTCCGCCCGAGGCGGATAAAGAGCTACAGAGCCATATTTTTATCTAGTGTTTCTCTTGTCTTTCAATATTTTCTGACCGGAAGCCCAATTTCCGCCCGAGGCGGATAAAGAGCTACAGCGCTATATCTCAGGTGCATATTTTTGCGATTCTGGTGCACCGTAACAAAGTATGCAAAGCCATTGCTCTTTCAAATGCGGATGCAAAGATAAGTTTTTGTGCATTTAAAGAAAAGCCTTTTTCAAAAAAATAGTTCAAAAAAATCGGATTTTATCGTTGATGTGCGATTTTTCGGTGCTACTGTATTATAAATTTCGCCCACACGCGCTTGTCTTCGCGCTGTATGGCCACAATGTAAACACCCGACGTCCAGTTGTGAATGTCAACAGGTTGGCGCTTTGCCAAAAAACGAGGTGGCGTGATGACGCGATGAAACATCATTTGCCCGATGGCATTGTAAATCAACAATTGGTAAGACTCAAAATCCGGCGATTCATATTCAATAACGACCTGCTCGCGCGCCGGATTCGGAAAAACGCGCAGCACTTCCAGCTCGCCCGTCGTGGTTGTGCAAAAATCCTGCATGAGTTCCAGGCTTCTGGCTACATTCAGGCGCCCACCCGTTGTGGTGATGTTTTGCAAACTCAGGAGGGTGTCCACTCCATTCACAATAGCCCGCCGCACAGCCAGGGCTGTTTCCTGAGGATAACTGAGCGCTTCTGTGCCAATTTCCATGCAGGGGAGGCTGTACAGGAGCGCAATTGCCCCGGTGAGGTGAGGGGCAGCGGCAGAATTGTCGTTGAACGAGCCGTAGCGATCATCTATTTTGGTAGAATACGATCCGTCGCCAGGTGCCCCCAGATCGATAGAGGCAGCACCATAGGCGCTTCGGCTAAACTTTACATCCTGAATATTTGTATTCAGACAGGAAATTAAAAATTCGCTCGGGCAACTGGTTGGCATATCACCCACCTTATCCACATCCAGGCTCTGATTTGCCGTACCCGCGCCGGTCAAAATACCTACCTCCCCGAGCAAATCGTACATCTGCCCCCAGACCGGCTGGTCTGCGCAAAACAACTGATCGATGCCCAGCGATAAATTGGTAGCCACTACAAACGCGCCCTGTATTCCTTTCGTTTCGTTGTAGCGCTTGCGCTGAGCAATGATGTAATCGTAAGCGGCAACGATATGCGACACGGATTGCACCGAAAAAGGCATCATTTTGATATTCCAGTTGATGCCGGTCACGCCGCGTCCGTTATTGCCCACCGCGCCAATAATGCCCGCAACGGATGTGCCGTGCGAGTCGCGCGGGTGTTGGTTGGAGTCATTCACAAAATTCCAGCCGACCATATCATCTACATAACCATTATTGTCGTTGTCGATGTTATCACCGGGAACCTCGCCGGGGTTGTACCAGATGTTTTCCGCCAAATCCTCATGCTGAATATCAAAGCCAAAATCGACGATTGCCACAACGATCTCATCCCCCTGAGCCGTAACGCCACCGGTGGTATAATCCCAAACTCGTGCCGTACCGATGCGATCAGCGCCCCACTGCCGGATGTAGTCGGGATCGTTCGGTTCCTGACGGCTGTGCAACCGGTAGTCTGGTTGTGCGGCAACTACGTTCGGCAATTGCTGCAGTTGCGACAGAATGGCGCTAACGTCTGTCCGTAGCGTATCAAAATGCAGCAGATGGATATTGAAAGATGAACTGAGCGTTTCGTAGCGATGCGGGCGGAGTGCGTCGGTTCGCTTCTGGTGCAGTTGCTCCCAAACAGTCGCCATAGAAGCTTTGGGTTGCAATTGCAGAATGACCCTGCCGGCTAGTGGCTCCGCCGGTTGGGCGTGCACTATCAGGCAGATAAAAAACAAAAAACTCAGGAATGTCACCGTTCTTTTCATGGCGGCTCTAATGGTCTGTAGCAACGGACAATTCTTTATGCAAATTACGAAAATATTTTGCTGAATACAATAAACGACTTCCATACCACGAAAACAGCTCCCCGTCCACGATTTTTATGACTGCTTTCGGACAAAATCGTTTAAATTCCTCAAAATGTTTTTCTTTGAATGGGAAAGGCTCGGATGATAACAAAATGACGTCCGGATCAAGTGATGCCAGCGCCTTCAAATGAATTTCCGGGTAGCGATTTTGCGCTGCAAATACATTTTCAAAACCCGCCGTGCGAAGCATTTCATCAATGAATGTACCCGCCGCCGCCACCATATAAGGCTGACGCCAAATGAAATAAGCAGCCCGCAGCCGCGCTTCGGGCAGGTCCTCCGCCAACCTGGCAAAATCCGCCCCAATCTGTTCGGCGAGTTCCAGCGCTTTTGCCTTTCGTCCAACCAGTTCGCCCACCGAACAAATCATGTGCAGGGCATCCGGCAAGGTGTGAATGTCGCTCATCCAAACCGGGAAATCTTCCTCCAGCGCTTCGATTTGTGCCTGTTCATTTTCCTCTTTATTCCCGATGATCAGATCGGGCTGAAGCTCGGCAATCACTTTCGGCTTGAGCATCTTGGTGCCGCCCACGCGGGTCTTGCTGCGAAACCACGCTTCCGGATGCACACAGAATTTCGTGATGCCCACCACTTCATCTTCCAAACCCAGATCATGCAACAGTTCCGTTTGCGAAGGCACCAGCGACACGATGCGCTTCGGCGGATGTTCAAGCATAATGGAACGCTCCATCTGATCGGTAAACGTATAAAGCATGATTTTCGGCTTTTCTAATACAACGGATAAAAAGGACGGCAGGTTGAAAAGCGTACGTCTGCAAAACCCGTAGCGCCAAAATAAAAACGGCTTCAATCCCTAAGTTGGATCAAAGCCGAAGGTTTATTCTTTTGCGGTAATCTTATTGAACTTCCTCGATGGTAGCGCCTTTCGTACTGTTCTTTACAGATTCAATGCCCTTGTCTCTTCCGGATGTAGATTCGTACATCTCGCTGGTGCCAATCACCTGATGATTGCCGGCGCGCAGGTTGAAAAAGAATTTGCCATTCGAAGATTCTTTCTTCTCATAACGAGCATCATTTCCTGCATTTTTGATCACCGACTGGATGCCGTTTTTGCAGCCTGCCTTACTTTCGTAAGCTTCACTGGCAAGGATAATCTGACCGTTACCGGCTTTCAGGCGGAAGCGAAATTTGCCGGCTTTGTCTTTGTACATTTCAAATTTCATAGTGCAAAGCTTTGATTTTTTGTGAATGAAAAATTAAACGGTTAAATTTAATAAAAATGGCGATTCTTCACCAAATTCTTACGCAAAGAGTTACGGATAAATGAAATTTTGTGCCAAATTGATTTTATTTGCCCGTACAAAACATCAAACAATCTGCTAATTATGAACAAATTATTCGCAACCATTTTCAGCGTGTTGCTTTGTGCAACAACCTTTGCGCAGGAAGCAACCATGCGCACCTACCCGAGCATTCAGTTCGGCGGCGCTTTCCACCTCGGCGTACCGATGGATGATTTCAGGGACAACCTCGACCAGGTCGGCATCGGCGCGGGCGGCTTCGTCATCGTCAATGTCAATGATTCGCCCCTTTCTGTCGGCATCGATGTTTCCGGGTTGGGCTTCGATAGCGAAGAACTGCGCTACAACGCCAACATCGGCGGCTTTCTCAAATCTTACCGCTTGCGTACTACCAGCAGCGCTTTTCTCGGGCATGCGCTGGTGCGCTTTCAGCCAAATGTGAACTTCGCCGCCAAACCCTACGTGGATGGCATGGTGGGGTTCAAAAACCTGTTCACCCGCACCACGCTGACGGATGAAGACCTGGCAGAAACCATCGACAGTGGCAACGACCAGCGCGACTGGGCGTTCAGCTACGGGGGCGCCGTTGGCGTGCAAATCGCCTTTTCGCGTGCCGCCAATCTGGTGCTCGACCTGCGCTGCGCTTATCTGCAGGGCAGCAACGCCAGCTATCTGGTGCGCCGAAGTGATACGGGTATTCCGCTGGAAGATCCAATCGACGCTTTCGAGGAAAGAACTTCCCCCACCACTTTGCTCATTCCGCAAATAGGTATTACCTTCAGGGGATTATTTGAAGAACTTTTTTCGGAGGATGACTATGATGACTAATTTTTCCGCAATCGAATTGCAGCGCAAAACCTACGTCGGTGGCATGATGGGCGCCAAACCCGATGTACCATTTGATTTCCGCGAACTGGAGCAGGCGGCGCGCGACAAGATGTCGAAAGAAGGCTATGCCTACATGGCAGGCGGCGCGGGCTTCGAGCGCACGATGGACGCCAATCGCCGGGCTTTTGATCGCTGGCAGATTGTACCAAGAATGCTGCAGGATGTCTCTGAGCGGGATACTGGCATTGAGTTGTTCGGGCAAAAATTACCGACGCCTTTCCTCACCTGCCCCATTGGCGTGCTGGAAATGGCGCATCCGAAAGCGGACATTGCGGTGGCAAAAGCGACGGCGGCACAGGGCATTCCGATGATCTTTTCGAATCAGGCTTCCGTATCGATGGAAGATTGCGCCGCGGTGATGGGGGAAAGCCCACGCTGGTTTCAATTGTACTGGAGCAAGTCGGACGAACTCGTCGCCAGCCTCGTACAACGCGCCGAAGCTTGCGGCTGCAGCGCCATCGTCGTCACGCTGGATACCACCATGCTCGGCTGGCGCGTGCGCGATCTGGATCTGGCGTATCTGCCGTTTTTGCGGGGGCTGGGCATCGCACAGTACCTGAGCGATCCGGTTTTCATGCGTTTGCTCGATGAACAACAGGAGGAGACATTGGCGGTCAAGCCGAAAATCAATTTTACGACCATCCGAAATCTCATTTCCACCGTCAACAAGTTTCCCGGCAAGGGCTTCGCAAAAAAATTGCGCTCTGGCAA
>CAZFBU010000001.1:16428-18361 GCA_964517175.1 uncultured Saprospiraceae bacterium | reverse complement strand
TAAATCAGCAGATTCCAGTCTTGCTCGACAGTGGCGTGCGCAGCGGAGCAGACACCTTCAAAGCACTGGCGCTGGGGGCGAAGGCGGTGTGTATCGGGCGACCGTATGCCTACGGACTGGCAGTAGCAGGGCAGGCGGGTGTAGCATCGGTTCTGGAGTGTTTCCGAGCAGACTTTGAACTGACGATGGGCTTGGCTGGTTGCAAAGAGATTTCCGAGATCACGGCGGATAAGCTGGTGAAAAATCCTTGGCTATCGTAAAAAACAATTTTTCGGTACTGAAATATTCCGAACGGAAATCCATACGTTTTGCATCTTTGAATGTTCTGACAAAGGCGCTTGAATTTTACTAAAAAAAATAAACCTCTTCATTTTTCATGCAACAAACTACTTCTATTATAATCGGCAGCGGCAGCTATGTTCCGGAGCGAATTGTCAGGAACGAGGCATTCCTCCAGCACGAATTTTATGATGCCAATAACGAACGCATCAATAAACCGGCGCAGGAAATTATCGAAAAATTCCAGGCAATTACCGGCATTGGCGAGCGGCGCTACGTCAACGACGATCAAGTCGCTTCGGACATTGGTGCAATCGCTGCACAGCAAGCCATTGAAGATGCCGGCACTGATCCGGAAACCCTGGATTACATCATCGTAGCCGATAACTTCGGCGACATACCTGTCGGCAGCACCCAAACCGACCTGTTGCCGAGCCTGGCTTCGCGCATCAAACAGCGCCTCGGCATCGAGAATCCTAATTGCGTGGCTTACGACATCATCTTCGGCTGCCCTGGCTGGGTGGAAGGCATGATTCAGGCATATGCCTTTATGAAAGCAGGCATGGCCAAGCGGGCGCTAATCATTGGCACGGAAACGCTCTCGCGGGTGGTGGACGATTACGACCGCGACGGCATGATCTTTGCTGATGGCGCCGGAGCAGTCGTCGTGGAAATGACTGAGAATGAGGGCAAACGCGGCATTCTCGCCGTAGCAAGTCAGTCCTTTACAAAAGAGGAGGCGGGTTATCTGTTTTTTGGAAAATCCAATCTTCCGGATGCTGACCCGCACATGGGCTACATAAAAATGCACGGTCGGAAAATTTACGAGTTTGCGCTTTCCAACGTGCCCGAAGCCATCAAAGGCTGCCTCGACAAAGCCGGGCTGCACATTTCTGATGTCAAAAAAATCATTATTCATCAGGCAAATGAAAAAATGGATCACGCCATTCTCAAACGCCTGTATCGCTTGTACGACCAGCGCGAATTCGACGACAATGTCATGCCGGTGAGCATTCGCGACCTCGGCAACAGTTCGGTAGCTACCGTGCCTACCTTATTTGACCGGATTCGCAGGGGCAAAATGACCGGACACCAAATTCAGGAAGGCGACGTCATTGTCTTTGCATCCGTGGGCGCGGGCATGAACATCAATGCAATTGTATATCGGATTTGATTTTTTAAAAAATATTATTTTTTATTTTACAAAAATAAAGCAAAATATTCTGGTGTTTTTCCGTTTTTAGGTTACATTTGAAACATTTTCACTATTAAAACAGTGTAAAAACCTAAAACGCTACAGACGGAACCATTCCTCGGAACAATCATGGCTTTCGGCTTTAATTTCGCACCGCGCGGCTGGGCGCTCTGCCAGGGTCAGCTTTTACCAATTGCCCAGAATACCGCATTATGTACAAATACTCAGTAGCAATGGACAAGTCCTGAAGGTATCGAAACTACAGCGCGATTATCAGCTTGATCTAAGCGATCTGGCAAAGGGCTGGTATCATTGTCGGCTGGTGCAGGGATCGCAACTGGTAGGGCAGGCGTTCCTGGTGAAGCAGTAGTAAATCGACAAAGGGAATGGTGTGATACTTGCGATGAACGTAGCGCTGGATTCATCCGGCGAACACGTAGCGCTGGATTCATCCGGCGA
>CAZFBU010000001.1:12280-16328 GCA_964517175.1 uncultured Saprospiraceae bacterium | reverse complement strand
ACGTAGCGCTGGATTCATCCGGCGAACACGTAGCGCTGGATTCATCCGGCGATGAAAGATTAATGAATTTCCCCCCCTCAACCACCGGGTGGCGTACTGCCTGCGCGCTTTGCTTCACCACTATTGCCCGAATTGGCGCAGATGGTGATCCAGGGGGTTCCAGATCACCCTGCCGCGTTTTTTTGTTTCATCTTTCATTATGGATTTATTTTTTGGAAAGTAGCGATTTCTCTTTTTGTAAAAAATTATTCCAATAAAATAGAACCTTCCATTCCATACACTCGTATCTTTTTATAAACTTTGTATTATCTTTGTTATTCAATGATTGCAATTCTGATTACTCCCCCCTGTGAATTGTCGTTTCCCGAAGCCGGTTTTCTGTCGATAAAAACTTAAAAACCAAACATCTTGATCACACAACTTGAGGCCGCCACTTCCCTGCTAAAGCGGGAGGGAGAGAATTATTTGTCTGGAAATGGAAGTGCAATCAGCGCTTTAGGCTATGCTCACATCAACGAAGAGCAGGCCTGGAGGCAGCTTGACCGAGCCTTACAAACAAATGACTTCACCCTGCCGCTGGACGCCATAGTTTTGTACAAATTGCAGAAAATCAGTCCCCAACCAGACTTGCTGGGAATCTATTACCAACAGATTCTATCCCGCCATCAATATTTGTACGAACACTGCGACCCGCAGGACAATGGTTTACCGCATCATCCCGAAGCTGCACCGAATATCCCGGACATTACATTCCTCACCGCCCTCACCTGGTCGAATGAAAGCCTCATTAAACTGGGGCACCAACTCGACGCCGATGTACTGGAAGTCATTCAATGGCACGAGCTGACCATTTTTAGCATGAACGAGCAGTTCTGGGATGAAAGTTGCGGTGGCTACCACCAGATCGGCGCACCGAAGGAAGCGAATTTCATGGCGCGCTTTTTGCCGCTGGCAGGCGAAATTCCTACACAGGATCAGGCGGAGTGTATGCTCCTGAAGTTGGAATCAAGGCTTTCCACGGGCGATATCCGCGTATTCGATGCCTGGATGCTGTACAACGGATTGCTGCGGTATGACTTTGAAAATGTTGCCGCGAAGCTGCGTCGCCGGATTTTGCATTGCTGCGAAGAATACGGCTTCTGCGAAGGCTTCAACCTGGAAAGTGGCAAACCGCTGACTTCGCCCAGGCAGCAATCGCCGCTAGTGGCAGCGCTGATTTTGGATTTGTTGCAAAAATAGGTTTTTGTTTGTTCGATTTCACCGCAGCAGCAAAATGCTGTCATTCCTTGCTCTTTACGATTGATTTGAATCTCTTTCATTGTTGATAATCAGACGTTTACCGCAATTTTCCAACAGTTATTGTACCGACCTTAAAATACTTCGCCGGAGGCTGGTCCTCCGGCCAGTCACTCCCCTTTTCTCCACAAATTGTTACTTTTTCAAACAAAATGCGTTATTATTTACGTTAAATGTGTTAGAATTGTAATTGCTAACAAATCACGCTTGTTTCCTATGAAAAAATTATGGATATACTTCAGCCTGACTTTCACCTTTTTGCTTAGCGAAAATGTCACTTTTGCGCAGTATTATACCCCGAGCAATACGACCGGCAGCAGCCTGGAAGTCGGTTTCGCCATGTACTACGCCGATTACCTGCACGGGCAGTCCACGGCGCTGGGCGAAATTTACAACAAATACGAGCTTACCGCAGCGCACATGACGCACCCGAAAGGCACTTTGCTGAAGGTATCCCGCCTGGACAACGGCAAATCCGTCACCGTCCGGGTGAATGATCGGGGCAAGTTTGGCGACAAGCTAATCGTCGATCTTTCCTGGGCAGCAGCCATGCAACTGGATATGATAAAAGAAGGAAAAACGATGGTACAACTGGAAGTGGTGGGCAATTCCAACACCAACCCTTCCGCTTCAAACGTGCGCGCCACCGAAGAAACTACGCCCGGTAACTTTAGCAATCAACCGACCTTCGACAACAGCCGCTTCACGACCAAAGGAGGAAATACGCAAACTGCCCCGCAGAATTTCAACTATTATCCCGGCAGCACAACGCAGTCAGAAAATATCAATACATCGCCGCGCACTACCACCTCCGGTGATCTGACGGCACGCAGCCCCTACGCAGATCAGCCAACCAACTTCGATACGTACAGTACTGCCAGTTCAACTTATACCACTACTTCCTTAACGAGCGGCTACGGCATTCAGGTAGGTTCGTACAGCGTAATCGACAATGCCGAGCGCCAGGTGAAACAATTGCGGGAGCAGGGCGTGAGCAATGCCTACATCAAGGAAGGCTACAACGCCAACACGCGCCTGTACCGGGTGGTCATTGGCTCGTTCAGTTCGCGCAACTCCGCCGCAGATTATCTGCAACGTCTGCGTTCCGGCTATCTGGCGGATGGTATTGTGGTGAATTTGGGGAATTGAGATCATTCCAACTCCACCACCAGATCGCCCTGTTCCACCAGCGTTTTTTCGGATAGGTGCACTTTCCTGACCGTGCCCGCCTGCGGCGCAGTGATCGTGCTTTCCATCTTCATGGCTTCGATGATGAACAATGGCGTGTTTTCGTCAACCGTTTCGCCTTCTTTTACCAGGATGCGGGAAAGATTGCCCTGCAATGGCGCGCCAACCTCGTTTGCGGTTTCCGCCTTGCGGTGGGCTACCTTTTTCACTTCCTGCTGCTGATCGCGTACCGGCACCGAGCGCATCTGACCGTTCAGTTCGAAAGCGACCAAACGTACGCCCTGCTCGTCGGGCGCGGTTTTGTTGACGTACTTGATCACCACTATTTTACCACGATCGATCTCAACCATGATTTCCTCATTCTGCTTTAAGCCAAAGAAAAATGGCAAGGTGGGCAGGTTTCGCACTTCGCCGTAGCTTTCCAGATGCTTGTAATAATCTTCGTACACTTTCGGATATAATTTGTACGACAAGAAGTCATTCATGCCCAGGTGATCGCCAAATTTATCGTGGAATGCCGCCATTTCCTGGTCAAAATCAACCGGCTCCAGGTGTGCATTCGGACGATCAGTGTAAGGCTTTTCATCTTTCAGCACGATCTGCTGGATTTTTGGCGGAAAGCCACCCTCGATCTGCCCCAGGTCGCCCCGCATCAGCGCTTTCACGCTATCGGGAAAAGCCAGCGTTTGCCCGCGTTCCAGAATGTCTTCCTTCGTCAGATTGTTCGACGTCATAAACATCGCCATGTCGCCAACGACTTTGGAAGACGGGGTTACTTTCACAATATCGCCAAACAATTCATTGGCTGCTTTGTAATTCTTTTTGATCAATTCAAACTTATCTTCAAGCCCCAGTCCTCGCGCCTGCGGGCGCAGATTTGAATATTGCCCGCCAGGAATTTCGTGTGCGTACAAATCCGCCGCACCGGCACGCAGTTCGGTTTCAAATGGATAATAATACCGCCGCACCGCTTCCCAGTACGCCGAAAAATCGCTCAGCGACTCCAGATTCACCGGATGCTCGCGCTTGTGCCCCTGCATCATGGCAGCTACGGAATTGAAATTCGGCTGCGAAGTCAATCCCGACATGGATGCAATTGCCACGTCCACAATATCGACGCCCGCTTCAATGGCTTTCAGGTAAGTCGCACCCTGAATGGCGGCCGTATCGTGCGTGTGCAGGTGGATTGGAACGTTGACGACTTGCTTCAATTCGGTAATAAGCAACTGCGCCGCATACGGCTTCAACAGCCCCGCCATGTCCTTGATCGCCAGGATGTGCGCACCTTCGTCCTCCAGTCGTCTGGCCAGATCGAGGTAATATTGCAGATCAAATTTGCTGCGATCCGGATCGGTGATGTCGCCGGTATAGCAAATGCAGGCTTCCGCCAATGCGTCCGTCTCTTCGCGCACCGTGCGAATGCTGACCTTCATCGCTTCGATCCAGTTGAGCGAATCGAAAATCCGGAAAATATCGATGCCGGTTTCTGCCGCCTGCACGATGAATTTCCTGACCAAATTATCAGGATACGCCGTATAGCCGACCGCATTGGAGCCGCGCAGCA
>CAZFBU010000001.1:0-12180 GCA_964517175.1 uncultured Saprospiraceae bacterium | reverse complement strand
GTTGGTTCGTCGCGCAATTCGGTCAGGAATTTTTCCCGACCAAGCTCCCGCAGCTTATCGCGGGTACCTTTCGGATGCAGGCTGTAAGGATTGTAATCCGGCACTTTCGGCTCCACGAAGACCATATCTTCATCCACTTTCGACACGTCGGGATTGCCATTCACGATCACCTCCGCCAGATAGCTCAGCAACCTGGTTGAGCGGTCGCGCCAGCCCGGAGGCGCGAGCAGTTTCGGATTTTCTTTGATAAAATTGACCGTCGCTTCACCTTTGTAAAAGGTTTCATTTTGCAGTAAATTCAACAAAAAGCCGATGTTCGTATTCACACCCCGAATCCGGAATTCGCGCAAAGCGCGGTGCAGTCGCTCGGAAGCGCCCTTCAGCGTGCGCCCCCAGGCGGTGACCTTCACCAGCATACTGTCGAAAAACGGCGAGATGGTCGCACCGGCAAATGCACTGCCCGCATCGAGGCGAATGCCCATGCCGCTGGCGCTGCGATAAGCGATAATGCGACCGTAGTCCGGCTTGAAATTATTGAACGGATCTTCCGTAGTGATGCGGCACTGAATCGCGAAACCATTGACCTGCACATCTTCCTGGCTGCGAATGTGAATCGTTTTGTGCTCCAGCGGATAACCCATCGCGATGAGTATCTGCGAGCGCACGAGGTCAATACCGGTCACTTCTTCGGTCACCGTATGCTCCACCTGAATGCGCGGATTCACTTCGATAAAAAAGATATTTTCTTTTTTGTCTATCAAAAACTCAACCGTGCCCGCGTGGCTGTAATTCACCGACCGTGCCAGGCGCAGGGCGTAATCGTACAGTTTGTTTTTCGTCGCATCACTCAGGGTCAAACTCGGCGCAATTTCCACCACTTTCTGAAAACGGCGCTGCACCGAGCAGTCGCGCTCGTACAGGTGAACGATGTTGCCATATTTATCGCCCAAAATCTGCACCTCGATGTGCTTCGGCTCCTCGATAAACTTCTCCAGAAACACCGTGTCATTGCCAAAAGCCGTACGCGCCTCTCCCCTCGCCTCTTCGTATTCGCGCTTCAGGTCCTGCTCCTGGCGCACGACGCGCATGCCACGACCACCACCACCGGCAGCCGCTTTGATAATGACGGGAAAACCGATGCGTTGGGCTTCCCGCAGCGCAGTTTCTGCGTCGGTCAGCGGCTCCCGGCTGTCTTCAATCAGCGGCACATCCAAGCCTTTCGCCAGAACTTTCGCCGCCACTTTATCGCCCAGGCGTTGCATGGTTTCTGCTGTCGGACCGATAAAAACGATACCTTCCTCAAAGCAGCGGCGGGCAAATTCTACATTCTCCGACAAAAAGCCGTAGCCCGGGTGAATGGCTTCCACGCCATTGCGCTTGGCAACGCGCAAAATCTCTTCGATGTCAAGATAGGGTTTCAGCGGATCATCTTTTTTGCCAATCTGATAGGCTTCGTCTGCCTTGTAGCGGTGCAGCGAATAACGATCTTCGTAGGTATAAATAGCTATCGTGCGCAGTTCCAGCTCAGAAGCAGCGCGCAGTACGCGGATGGCAATTTCGCCCCGATTGGCGACCATGATCTTGTGAAAGCGTTTGATTTCAGTCATTTTTTACTGGTTACTGTCTTTTGGCGTTGAATTTTTCATTTCTGCTAAAAATAGGACATTCGCTATTGAATTTGCAAAAATCGGCTGGAAAAAGAGAATGTCATCATGCTTATTTACCGTTTTTTTTACAATGTAGTCTCAAATCTTCCGCCCGACTACAAATCGCGCTTCCTCAACCTGCGTCGTCTCCGGCGTAAGGTGGCGCCAGCGATAGCGATCAGCAAATGAATGCGCTTTGCCCTCGGCAATATCGGCGCTCATTTCTCCGAGGATGGGTCCCATCTTGAAGCCGTGCCCGCTGCCACCGGAAGCTACGGATACCCCTTTGATCTCCGGGTGATGATCCATCCAGAAATGCCCGTCCAGCGTATCGGTATACAAGCAACGGCGGGTGTAAACAAGCGGCGCAGTCGCCAGTTCCGGGAAGCTGTTTCGCAGAAAGTCACGCATATCCTGCACTTCCGCATCCGTGATCTGCCGGTCGTCCCGATCGGGATGGATAGTGACCCCATTGGTATGCCTGGCAATTTTGATAATGCCGTGCTCCGGTAAAAATGGAAAACCGTACCACCCGGAGTTGGAAATATCTGCCGTGAAAACGCGGAGTCGTGGCAATGAAAAAAGTACAGGATCGTGCGGCTTCAGCCAAAACACCGGATGCCCAGTCGCTTTCATGTACGGTTGCAATTCCGGCAGCAAATATGGCGTATGCGCACCGGCAGCGACGATGGCGTGTCCGCAATGGAAAGTCTCACCCTCGCGGGTTTTGACGGCTTGCAGTTGCCCTCGCTCGACGACTAATTGCTCAGCGGTTTGCTGTTCATGGATATCCACGCCCAGGGAGCGCGCGTAATCCGCCAATTTCCCGATCACCTTCCCGGATTCGGCAAAACCGGCTCTGGGGTTGAAACAAGCATCCACGTAAACCGCGCTGTTCGCCGCCGGAAACCGTGCGCGCAATGTCGCCGCGTCGAGTCGCTCCGGCGCATAGCCTGCCGCCAGCAGGTTGTCATAACTGGCTCGTTCGAAGGGTTGCCGACCGCTTTCCAACGCATTTTTGCACAGCATCAACAAGCCAACTTCGTGGTACAATTTCGCGCCAAGCAGATCATTCCATTCATGCCACCGCTCGATGCTGCGTTCCGCCATGCGGAAATATTCCTGATCCGAGCCGTATTCCATGCGTACGATCTTCGTCACGTCGGTCGAAGCCGCCAGGTGATGCGGAATGCTGTCGGGGTTGATCAGACCGACGTTGTAATTGCGCTTTCGCAGTTCAATCGCCGCCGTCATTCCAAAAATGCCGCCACCAATAACCAGGAAATCGTATCTCGCCATGTCGATGTTTTTTCAATAAGTTGCATAAAAACAGGTTTTCCAATCCCCCGCGCAGCGCGTCTGTCTGGAGGATTTTTTATGTAAATAACCCGTCCAATCGCTTTTTCTGAATCGCCAATAGAGCCTTATTGCAACAATACTCCGCCATTTCATTGAGCCTGGCAAAGCGCGGATCAGCCGTATAGCCGTTGACGTAGCGGTAGTAAATTTGCTGCACGATCACCGAAATTTTGAACAAGCCAAAGACGTAGTAAAATATAAAATCGCCGATGTCCCGTCCGCTTTTTTTTGCGTACAACTCCAGTAATGCCGTGCGATTGGGATTGCCGGGCAGGAAAGAAACGATGCGCGTCATCTGCTGCTCGGTGGGCGGATCTTCTGCGGTTACCCAGTAGGCAAGCGTCGTGCCCAGGTCCATCAGCGGATCGCCGAGCGTCGCCATTTCCCAGTCGAGTACGGCGGTCACTTCCGACCACTGATTTGGCTGAAAAACAACGTTATCGTATTTGTAATCATTGTGAATAATCGTTGCGCCGCTGTGCGCGGGAATGCGCTCGTTGAGCCATTTAATGACCATTTCAATAGCCTTGACCTCGTCGGTTTTTGCAGCAACATAGCGCTTTGTCCAGCCCTTGACCTGGCGCTCGGTGTACCCTTCCGGTCTGCCGAAATCCCCCAAACCAACCGCTTCGTAATCCGCTCCGTGCAGTTCAACCAGTGTATCGATCAACGCTTCGGATGTCGTTTGAAACGCCGCCGGCGCAAGAGCAGGAAATGCGCCCGTCGCATCCGGTCGCAGGATCACACCCGCAACCCGTTCCATCAGGTAAAACGGCGCACCAATGACGCTTTCATCATCGCAATAGTGAAAAACCTCGGGCACTTTAGAAAAAATCTTGCGTATTTTTTGCAACACCGAAAATTCGCGGTGCATATCGTGTCCGCCTTTGGCGCTGGCGCCGTGCGGTGGTCGCCGAAGCACCATCTCCTCCTCGCCAGCCCTTACCCAGTACGTCAAATTCGAGAAACCCGAAGGGAACTGCCGCACCTCGATATCCTTTGCCCATTCGGGCTGCACCGTCGCCAGATAGCTGGTCAGTTGATCTACATTCAGTTCCTCTCCTTTGCGAATGTTGGTCGGTTGGTCGATCATGATAGTCTATTTGTTCTGATATCGCCAAAGATAAATTTATTCCGGCATTGCCCGAAAAAGCATTGGGTAGAAAATACTAGCCTTCCAAGCGTTCAAACACCTCTTCCTCCATTTCCCGCATACATTTGAAGTGCCCTTTCGGACATTGATCATAACCGATTTTTGAACAGGGCCGACAAGATAAATCCTTGACTTCCAGCGTTGTATTCTTGTTCATACCCTCCGGATAATACGGGTACATGCCAAATTCCGGGATCGTATTGCCCCATACGGAAATGATCTCTTTCTGAAATGCTGCCGCGACGTGCATCAAACCGGTATCGTGCGTGATGACCCGCCGCGCCTGGCGCACAACCGAAGCCGATTGGTTGAGTTTGAGTTTGCCGCAAGCGTTGAACACATGCGCCCCCGCAGCCTGCGCGATCTGAGCGCCGCGTTCCGCGTCATCGGGTCCGCCGAGGAGAATGACCGGTTGTTTTATTTTTTGGCAAATCGAAATGATCTTGTCCGTCGGGAGACGCTTGGTGGCGTGCGCCGCGCCGATGACGAAAGCGATGAAGGGGTTTAAAGGGTTGAAAAGTTGAAAGGTTGAAGGGTTGAGGGGGTGAGAAGTTGAAAGGTGCGCCTGCCAACTGCTACTGCCAACTACCACCTCCTCTTCCGGTGGAATGAAGTAATCCAGGCCTCTGCCGTCGTTGGTCACGCCAAGCGGTTTCACCGTATCGAGATAGCGATCGACGATGTGCACCCGGGGCAGGCGATTGATCTTGAGGTTGACGATCAGCCATTTTTGCCAGTTGAGCTTGTCAAAGCTATAAGCTTTCGCGCCAAGCGCCCGTTTCACGCGCCAACTCCGCAGGTTGTTGTGCAAATCGATGACATAATCATAACGCTCCTTTTTCAAATCTGCCAATACCTCCGTCACTTCCTTCTCGATGGTGATGAGTTTATCCAAGTGAGGATTTGCGGCAAGCACTGCCCGGAAAGACTGCTTGGTCAGGAAATGTACCTCCGCGCCGAGCTGTTGCTTGAGACACCGAATGACCGGCGTGGTCAGTACGATATCACCGATGGAAGAAAAACGGATGATTAGAATTTTCAAAATTGCTGATTGCTAATTGTTTATGGTAAAGTTTTCTTATTCAGAGAGCAAAATTACTTCAATATTTTCAGAATCAATGCGGGAAAGCTCTTCCAAATCGCCCTGTTCGAAGAGCCTATCAAACGTTTCCACGTCGAGATTGCGCTCATCCTTGGGTTTGAAATTAATATAATCCGCAAAGCGTATCCCGTTGACGTTTAGAATATTATAGGCTTCGCGAAAACGCGCGCCGCCGCCGTCGGTTTGGTAATTGTACGCCAGGTAATCCATCGTCAGGCTATCGCGATGAAACCAATACACGTACACATCTTCAAAATCCTTGCCTCCGCCCTGCTGCTCGAACGTCGCTTTGATCTTATGGTAAGGTTCATTTTTGATGGTTACTTCGCCAAGATATTCCTTGTTCACCGCCTGGTCGTTCAGGAAATACGGCAGTAGCGCAAAGTACAGCACCGAGTTCACGGAATTGGCGTAAGCCGAGCTATCCTTCGCAGTAAGCGCGACGCGCGCGCCATTGATTTCCCGGTACAAGCCGGAGTTATTCAGCACATCGCGTACTTCTTCGCCGGCGTCATTGGTAAAGAGGCGTTCGTACTCAAATGAGCCACCGCGGCGCGTCGCCTTATACACCCGATCCCGAAAGGTGAAGCGCACCATGCTATTTTTGTACAAATCACCACCGTGACGTTGCACCACCTGATCGACTATTCTTTCCACTTCGCTCATTATCGGCTCGGCAGCTTCAGGAGGTTCGTTGCTTACATTTTCTTTCGGCTCGGCATTGCAAGCCAGCATAAATAGCCCCAGGGACAAAAGGAGAAGAATTCGCATGCAGTTTTTTTTAATCTTTGAATGAAAACCCAAAGATACAAAGGCAGCGCATAGAGAAATGTCGCGCCCGGGATTTTAGGATTATTTTAAAGAATAAGTAAGTGTCTGGACAAATTTATGGCATTACCATCTGCCGTGAGGCATTCCTGCGGAGCCTTCGGGATTTTCAGGATTCAGGATGCCGTAAATCTTCGATTTACGACATCTTGTCAATCTTGTTAATCCTGTCCACCTACTTAATGGGATACTCCTTAGCAATCTGGTCTGTCCCAAACTTCGGCAAAGTGCCAACAAAAATCACTCAAAAGCTACACCCGGTAACACTTCCCCCGCACAGGTGTATGGGCGGAGGTCGGTTTTAACATTGTCAAAATCATTCGCCGCGTCGATATTCGCAAATCGCAGGTCTTCGCCCCCTTGCCGGATGCAGATATTCATCGGGTTCGCGCCGCTGCGCCGGTCATCGAGAATCCCATCGTAGAGGATGTCCTGCGGCTTTCCGGTAAAGACGAGGTTGACCATCTTGCCGAAATCTGTCGTCAGGTCAGGCAGGGAGCGCTTGCGCTCGTAGGTATTGCCATGAATGTGAATGTCGTAGCTGTATGGGTTATAATCCTTGTTATCCCAGGGGTTCCGGGTGATATAGTAGCTGGCGATCGCCGTGCCGAAAGTTTTGTGCCCAATAATCTCATTATCAAATACTTCCACCTTCTTTGCAGCCAGTAAAATGATACCCGTACCCGGCGGAACGATGCCGACGATATTGCCAGCCGGTGCAAAATTCTTCTGGTTGTTTTCGATAATTTTATTGTTGTAAACCCGGCAGGAATGCCCGTTTACCACCTCCAGGTCGGGAAGATCGAAAACGAGAATGCCGCCCGTATTTTGCTCGGCGCGGTTTTCATATACTCCGGCGTTGATGCAGTTTTCAATCTCGATACCCGCCACATTCTCGTGAGCGTAGTTGTTGCGCACGATCACATTGGTCGATTGCCCCACGTAAATGCCTGCATCTGAAGCAAATGCAGCTTCGCAATTTTCGATCAGCACATTGGTGCAGGCGACGGGGTAGATGCCGTAGCCACCGTTCGACGCCCGCGCGCCGTAGCTCCAGGCGGTTTTCACATTGCGGATGGTCACGCCTTTGCTATCCTGAATTTTGATGCAATCGCCTTTACTGTCAAGCACCGAAAGCCCTTCGATGGTCACGCTATCGGCGATAATTTTCAAGCCTTCGGCACCGACTCGCTGTCCTTTGAAAGAAAGAATAGTCTCATTCATTCCCGCGCCTTTGATCGTAATATTGGAAATACCATCCAATGAAAGGGGGCGATCAAATTCAAATACTCCGGCCGGAATCTCAATCACATCGCCCGGCTGCGCCAGAATGAGTTGTTCCTGCAACTGGGCGTAGATTTCTTCGTCAATTTCAATATCGGCGACGGAAGGTTTCTGCGGTTGGCAGCTCCAGATGAGCAGCACAAGCAGGCATAATTGGATGAGATTAGATCGCATAGACAAATGTTTTTTCTAAATTTATACAGAAATCAGGTTTTTACAAAAAATCTTTTTTCCGGACAAAATTGCGTTTAAAGTTTTATATTAGCTTTCCGACCAAAAATATAATACAATCCATGCTTGCCTGACCGTTAAAAATTGTGTCTAAGGAACATTTTATGAAACTCGAAAGGTTCAGAATGCCATCGTTTACACAAAATTTGCGGAGCATCCTGCTTTGCGGGTTATTGTCTTTTCTGGCGACGATGAGTTGGGCGCAGCAGCCCTCCGTCTCCGAATGGCGCCAGCAGCTACTGGAAGCAAAAGATTTGGAAAAAACGGACATTTTGCACGATCTCACTCGCCACTACTTGCGCGAACGCTCGGATTCTGCGCTTTATTTTGCGGAGGAACTGCGCCGTATTGCCCGGCAATCGGGTATAGATTCAGCGGAGACCAAAGCCGCCCGGCTCACAGCCGAATACTACCTTCGCGTAAAGCGGGACGCACAGCAAGGCCGAACTTGGTTTGAAAAAACAACCGAACTCGCCGCCAAAGGCGGCAGCGCAGAGGATTGGTTGTACGCACTCCGGCAGATCGGCACAATTCTGCAAGAGCAGGGGCTCACCGAGCAGGCGTTACGGATATTTCAGGAGGCAGCGGCAAAGGCGGATTCACTCGGCAATCCGGCGGAACAAGCCCAGAGTTTTTACCGAATCGGCGATTTGTATCGCTACATCGAGGAGCCGGCGCGCAGCATTCCGTATTTTCAGCAAGCGCAAGAAATCTGGGCAAATCAGCAGGATACCCTAATGGTCAACTGGAGTTATATCGGCATGTCCAATGCGTATTCCAAAATGGACAGCATACAAAAAGCCCTGGATTTGCTGCGTTTTACCTTGCAACCGGCTTACGCCAAATTTTATTCGGTGAATGATTCATCCAGTGTATTCAACAACATCGGGCGGTTGCTGGTGCTCAGGCGGCGGCATGCAGAAGCCGAGCAAGTCCTGCTGCGAGCGCTGGAATTGCGCGAACGCGCCAACAGCAACAACGTAAGTAAAGCGTTTACATTCAATGAATTACTCACGCTTTTTAATAACCAGGGACAATATCGCCGGGCGCTGAGCTACGGGCTGGAAGCAAAACGGCTGACCGATGCCGCTGACCAAATTTATCTGCGGCGAAATATCCTGCAAAACCTGTCGAATACCTATGCCGGGCTCGGCGACTTTCAGCAAGCTTACCAGTTGCGGCTTGATTATGAAATCCTGGAAGACAGCATCCAAAACCTGGAACGCACAGCCGCGGTGACCAGGTTGGAATTTGAATACCAAAACCAAAAAGAACTGCTGGAAAAAGAAAATCGGATTCGCCTGCTGGAAAAAGATCGGCAGCTCGCCGCCTCGCAACGCAACCTGGCGCTGGGCGGCGTACTGCTGCTGGGGGTCGTTGCGTGGGGACTTTTCCGCTGGTGGACGAGCAAAAAACGCCGCGAAGCCGAAATGCTGGCGCTGAAAACAGCGCAACTAGCCGAACTCAACTCCGCCAAATCCAGGTTTTTTGCGAATATTTCCCACGAATTGCGTACGCCATTGACCTTGATTTTGGGACCGCTCGAAGCGGCATTACAGGAAAAAACGGATGCGGAGCCCGGAAAAATCAAGCAAACAATGAAAATGGTGCGCCGCAACAGCCGCAAACTGCTCGCGCTGGTGGAAGAAATCCTCGACCTGTCGAAACTGGAATCCAACAAACTGGAAGTGCAAATAACTGCTATTGATTTCAAACAGTTTATACATCGCCTTTTTAGTAATTTCGAACCAGGCGCGGAGTTAAAAAAAATATACTGCCACCTTAATTACTTGTTAGACAACGATTTGCGTATTCAAACTGATCGTCGGAAATTAGAAAAAATCATCAATAACCTGATCGGCAATGCACTCAAATTCACGGCAAGTGGCGGTGAAGTTTCCGTTACGGTTGATGAAATCAATGACAAACTCATCATCAAGGTAAAAGATACCGGTAGAGGCATCCGTCCCGATGATTTGCCCTACGTTTTTGATCGCTATTTTCAGTCGAAGCAGCCCGATGCACCCATTGAAGGCGGTGCGGGTATTGGCTTGGCGTTGTCGAAGGAATACGCGGAATTGCTCGGCGGTTCGCTGCACGTGAAAAGCAAGTGGGAGCAGGGCAGTATTTTTACGCTGGAAATCCCTAAATCAATTGCTCCGGAGCCCCAGGTTGTTGAAAATGAGCCTTTTACAAAAGTCGTCGAAGTTACTAATGAGAAACCGTCACCGCCAGCAAAACCGAGGGCTACGCTATTGATTGTGGAAGACAATCTCGAAATGCAGCAATATATCCAGGAGACGTTGGGCGAGTGGTACGCACTGCAAACTGCATTCGACGGGCAAGCCGCCTGGGAGCTATTGCAAAATGGCGAATCTAAGCCCGACCTGATCATTTCGGATGTCATGATGCCCGAAATGGACGGTTTTACCCTGCTGGAAAAACTGAAGCAAGACCCGGCTTTGTTTTCCATTCCAGTTGTGATGCTCACCGCCCGGGCGGAGATGGCGGACAAGCTCCGGGCATTGACCATCGGCGTGGACGATTACCTGACGAAACCCTTTGTGCCGGAAGAACTGCGTGTTCGGGTAAAAAATTTACTCACCCGGTTACATCAGCGGCAGCAGCCAGATGAAGAAATACCGAAAACCGAAGCGCCGGAACCAGCCGTATCACCCGCAGATTTGCGCTGGCTGCAGGAAGTCGAAGCGATCCTGCGGCGCGAAATCAATAATACCCAATATAATCTATTTGATCTTTCTGATGAACTGGCACTCAGCGAGCGGCAACTGAATCGGCGCATCAAGCGTATCACCGGTCTTTCGCCCAATAAGTACATCCGGGAGATCAAACTGGCGCATGCCCGCCAGATGCTGGAAAGCGGCGAGGTTGGCACGGTAGCCGAAGCTGCTTATGCCGTAGGGTTTGACACGCCGCATTATTTCACTCGTTTGTACGAGGAACGCTTTGGCAAGCGTCCGGCGGATTATTTTTCGTAGCAGTTCATATTTTTTCTCTGATGTATCAATAACAGACCCCAGTGCCTGTAGATGCCACTGAAAAGCGAATTTGATTCTTACTTGTGAAAGAATTTGACAGCAAATATTTTATTCGTTACTTTTGTAAAAATACTGGGTATGACGATTAAAGAGGCAATTCAAGTAGATCCGGACGTACTGGGCGGCACACCGGTATTCAGGGGTACACGCGTAGCCGTGAAAACGCTTTTTGATTATCTGGAAGTGAGTTCACTGGATGATTTTCTGGAAGGCTATCCCACCGTAGATCGTGCGCAGGCGGAAACAGCTATTGAATGGGCATCCAACCTTATGCTTCAAGTATTGCAACAGTATGAAAGTGCTGCTTGATGAAAATATAGATATACGCTTCAAGAGAGCGTTTGAAGGAGGCGAACACGAAGTATTTACCGTGCGCGACATGGGGTGGAACGGCATTAAAAATGGCGATTTACTCCGTAAAATGAACGAAGCGGCTTTCGACATTTTAGTGGCCGTTGACAAAAATCTTCCCTACCAACAGAACACCGACCAATTACCTGTAAGCATCTTTATTCTCGATGTACACCGTAATATACTTACCTCTCTGTTGCCCTTCATACCAAAACTGCTGGAAAAATGGGAATCCTCGCTGGAAAAAGAAGTGTTTATCCTCCGGGAGGAAGTATGATAAAGGACGCATGTCTTAGGTTATTGTCAGATATTCTATCCGAAAAAACTCCATTAGAAGACATTGGAAATAGAACGTAGTACCCGATTACAGTGCTTTTCGCAATAAATCCGCTTTTCAATCCCGATTTTTGGCTTTTTCTGACCTGACAAAACGGACATGTCTGTTTTGTGCGCCACGATGTCCGGTCTTTTCGGCAAACCGTCCGGTTTGTTCGGGCGCTCTGCCCCCATCTTTGTATCGGATTCAGCAAGGAATCCATTTAAAATCAAAAAAATTTTCAACCAAAAAAAATAACATCACCATGAAAAAGTTAATCCTTTTCGTATGCGCAGTTTTCGCAATGATTCAATTTACATCCGCACAAACGCTGGCAGTAGTCACAGAAAAAACGGAAAAGAAAGAAAGCCGTACCACCGGGCTAAACCTGGAAAGTGGTTTGCGGCAGGCTACCTTCGAGGGACTGACCGAATATGTTGCGAACAACCTCGAATACCCGGAGGCAGCCCGGGAAAATGCGCTGGAAGGTATCGTAAAAGTGAAGGTTACCATTGCGCCAACCGGAGAGGTAGTGGATGCGGTAGTCCTGCAATCCCTGGGGTTTGGTTGCGACGAAGCAGCGCTGAAGCTCGTACGCAATATGCCACGCTGGCAACCGGCATCTAATTATGGTGTACCCGCTGCCGGTAAGGGAGTACTGGAGTTTAATTTCAATTTACAATAAAGCAGGAATCACCCATTATTTTAAAAGGGGAACAATAAATACCAGGGTGTCGATTTTTTCGATGCCCTTTTTTATTTTACCGGCACTCGCCAAATTTTCCGTAATTTTGCGCCAAATTAAATGCTGTAACGCACCAACAAAAAGAAAAATAACACAAACTCAATAT